>JAGDBH010000162.1 GCA_017959135.1 Succinivibrio sp.
AAAAGAAAAAAGATTTTAGAATCAAGTCGTTTGTTGTTCGCGCAGGTAGAATGACAGAAGGACAGATTCGTGCAATTGAAGAGCTCGGTCCAAAGTATATGGTTGATGTTGAGGACTTACAGCCTCTTGATATCGATGCTATATTTGGTCGCAGCGCACCTTTGGTTGTAGAAATTGGTTTTGGTATGGGCGTTTCTTTTGTTCAGATGGCAAAGGAAGCTCCTCAGTACAATTTTCTAGGAATAGAAGTACATCCTCCTGGGGTTGGTTCAGCACTTAAACTGATTGAACAGGAAAAACTGACCAATGTTAAGGTGATTAAGTTTGATGCTTTTGAGGTCCTTAAAAAGTGCTTGAAACCTCAGAGTGTTGATATTCTGCAGATATTTTTCCCTGATCCTTGGCCTAAGAAGCGTCATGTGAAGCGCAGACTGATCAATGACGATTTCGTAAAACTGGTTGCTCCTCTGTTTAAGTCAGGCGGTCAGTTCAGAATGGCAACTGACTGGGAGGATTATGCTGTTCAGATGCTTGATGTTCTAACCAGAGCAGAAGGCTTCACCAATACTTCAGCGGATGGTACATATATTCCTCGTCCTTCATGGCGTCCTTTAACCAAGTTTGAACAACGTGGTCAGAGATTAGGTCATGGAGTATGGGATTTGGTATTTGTTCGTGACTGATTCAAGACAAGATCAATTAACTGCATTCGTTAAAAGCATTATTTTAGAAGATGAAATAATGCTTTTGCCTTTAAATGGCGATGCAAGTTTCAGAAGATATTTCAGAGTATCCGGTAAGAATCTGATTGCTGTTGATGCTCCTCCTCAGACTCAAAAGAATAAAGAATTCATTTCTATAGATAAAGCTCTGGCTTGTGAAAAAGTTAAAGTTCCTGATATCCTTGCATACGATCTGGAAAATGGTTTTATGCTTTTGGAAGACCTTGGAAATACTACTTTTGCTCAGGTTGCCATAGGTGCTGATGCTGAGTCATATTATCTTAAGGCGATAGATCTTTTAGGTCCTGTTGCCAAGGTAATTTCAGAAGTTGAACTACCTGTTTTTGATGACGAATTTGTAAAGTTCGAACTCTCATTATTTGAGACCTGGATGCTTGAAAAAAGACTTGGAGTAAAACTTTCAGATGAGGAAAAACAGGATATTAGCGATGCATATGAGTATATCTGTAACAGCCTGAAACAGCTTCCATATGTTGCTATGCATAGAGATTTTCATAGTCGAAATCTGATGGTATTTGGGGATGAACTCGCAGTAATAGATTTTCAGGATATGGTTAAAGGTCCCATAACCTATGATCTTGCCTCTCTTGTTTATGACTGTTATGTTGTCCTTGATAAGGATCTCGTAAATAAGTGTATAGACAGGGCTTACGCCAAGTACAATGAGCTAAATCTTCTAAATGGCGTGGAAAAGAGTGAGTTTGTTCGTCTTCTGAATATCACTTCTCTGCAAAGACATATCAAGGTATTAGGTATTTTCTGCAGACTATCTCTACGAGATGGAAAAAACGGTTATCTAAAAGATTTACCTCGTGTCATAAATTACGTTTTAGATGAGTGCAAAAATGACGCTCAGTTTAGTAAACTATCTAATATTATTAAAAAATATGTGGTAGGTAATTTTTGATGAGAGCTATGATTCTGGCTGCTGGTCGAGGTGAAAGACTAAGACCAATTACTGATTCTATTCCTAAGCCAATGGTTAAGGTTGGCGACAGAGAGCTTTTACTTTGGCATATTCTTAAGCTAAAAAAAGCAGGAATAAAGGATATTATCGTAAACTCAGCCTATCTCTCTGAAAAAATCGTAGACTTCCTTGGAGATGGTTCAAAGTTTGGAGTGAATATTACTCACTCCGTTGAAGGACCAACCGGCCTGGAAACAGCAGGCGGCATTATAAAAGCTCTACCTTTCTTCAAAGGGGAGAATTTCGTTGTTATAAACGGCGATACTTTTATAGATGCAGATTATTCGCAGTTTATCCATAAGTTGGCTCAAGGCGAGAGCGCAAGAATTTATCTTGTTGAAAATCCAAAGCATAATCTTCATGGAGACTTTTCATTAGATCCTGTTTCTAAAAAATGTTCCAGAGGACCTCAATATACCTTTTCAGGTGTTGCAGTATATTCATCTTCTGTATTTGAGGGGTATCCTGTTGAAAAGAGACCTCTGCTTCCAATTTTTGAAAGCCTTGCTGATAAGCAGGAATTAAAAGGTGAAATTCTAAAAGGCAACTGGTTTGACGTTGGAACTATAGAACGCCTTGAAAATGTAAATTCATATATTCATTCTCATAACATACTCTAATCATAATCAAATAAATCATGTCACTGAGTGAAAAAGGTAAGGAAGCTGGAATAAAATTTAGCTATAAGGGCAGTATTATCGGTATTGTCCTAGGTATTGTTTTAGCAGTCATCTGTTCGCATATTCTTCCTGCGCTAATTACTCCTCTTGTAGCTTTTTTTCTTTATGACCGTCCAAAATATAAGGAAGCAGTTGAGAAAGTATTAGCACAAAGGAATCTTGAAAAAGAACAGGAAGAGAAGGCAAGAGAAGAAGCTCGTCTAAAAGAAGAAAAAAAGGCCGAAAAAAAAATCAAGGCAGTTCAGAAAAAGAACAGAGAAAACAAGGCCTCTCTTTATGAGAATATCTACACTGTTGCAGGTTATATTCTGGCTAATCAGGAAGACCTCAGTGAATATATTCAGAATGCTGAAGATGTTATCTCTTACTTTAAGGCTTCAAAGGAAGAAAGACGTCTGGCGGTAGAAGCTTTTAACTATGCCTTAGATCCAGAGTTTGATGTTGAGGAGTTTGTTTCAAACTATCTTCTGTACATAGGTAAGAATCGAGATTATATAAATTATGTTTTGACCTATGCTTTAATCATTGCAACTGTCGATGATAATATTCATTACGATGCAAAAGATCGTCTGGTTGCCATTGGTAAGGCAATGGGCTCTTCTATGGCAGCACTGAAGAGATTGTTTAAATCCAATGGTGCTGAAGCTCGTTTCGCCAGAGAATTTGAAAAACAGTCAGAAGAGAATCTTTCGGAAAGTACTTCTTTATCATCCTTCCAGTCTGAAAGCTCTTCTTCAGATAATAAGAAATCCAAGAAGAGTTCAAGTTCCTCATACAATCATACAGGTGCGGAGAAAACATCAGAGGCTCTGGATATTCTTGGGCTTGATGATTCTGCTACCTTTGATGATATTAAAAAAGCTCATAAAAAGCTTATGCTTAAATATCATCCTGATAGACTTGCCTCTCAGGGGCTTTCAGAGGATATGATTGCAATTTATACTGATAAGGCAAAGGCAATTCAGGCAGCGTTTGATTATCTGAAGAAGTTATATAATGAAGTTGTCTGATGTTATAGATTTAAGATTCAAGTATTAGTTAATTATGAATACAAGTTATAAAGGTCGAGTATTAGGTTTCATTCTAGGTTTTATCTTTACAAACTTACTTGGCGCTATTCTGTTTATGATTCTGGGCTATCTGTTTTTTGATAGGCCAGCAAATCTTAAAAAACAGCAGAATGATGAAGCTGTTAGAGCATTTACCTCAAATGCCAATTACAACGAATCCCTGGTAAAAGTGACCTTTGCTTTAATGGGCTATGTTGCTCGTGGAGCCGGCAGAGTTAATGAAAGCCATATTGAAAAGTCATCACAGATTATGAATGTGATGGGACTGAATTCTCAGATGAGAAAGACTGCGATTGATGCGTTTAACTCTGGAAAAAGCGAAGATTTTAATCTTAATGAAACTATATCTGAAATCAAATCTCTTATAGGAAATAATTTCAGTTTCGTAAACTTTATTCTTGAAATCCAGGTACAGCTGGCATTATCAGACGGTGTTTTAGAGGACGAAGAGTATCGTCGTCTAATGGATATCGCAGTTAAATTAGGTGCGTCCCGTGACTCAATGGAGCAGTATATTCGCTCAAGATATAATGAGATGCACTTTGAACAGCAGTTCAGGGATTTCTACAAGTCACGCTATGAGAGAGGAAATACTGGTTCTGGTTATGACTATTCCAGCTCTGATAGCTCATATGATAATAGTAGCAGTTCATATTCTGGATCAGGCTTTGGTTCATCTAAACTTGATTCTGCCTATAAAATTCTCGGAGTAGAAAGCTCTGCATCAGATGATGAGATTAAAAAGGCTCATAAGAGGCTAATGCTTAAGTATCATCCTGACAGACTAGCATCTCAAGGTTTGACTCCTGAGATGATCAAGCTTTATACAGAAAAGGCAAAGGATATTCAGGCAGCATTTGATCTTATAAAAAAGGAACGCGGATTTTAGTTTTTAATGTGTAGGTTTGTAGACTGTTTTGCCTATATCTACATAATATTGAAGAATTTTTTTGCCGTATTCTTCCTCAATGCCACCGCAGGCTTTTATATTTCTCTTTTTCATTTCTTCAAACCAGTTTGGTTTGAATCCTTCGTCAAAGCCAGTAATCCTTTCTACTTCTGACGAAGGTACACTGAATATTATCTTGTTGACTCCTGACCACATTATGGCACCAAGACACATAATGCAAGGCTCTGCATTAACAAAAAGAGTCAGGTTATATGGAGCGAGGTTGTAGTTTTTGTATTTATCAAATGCTAATTTCAGAGTGTTCATCTCTGCATGATTCAGTGCACATTGAGTTTCAACCACGCTGTTTGATGCTCCTACAACGAAATTGTAATGCTCGTCATACAGCTCTGCATAGAAAGGGCCTTTACCGCTATCAATTCCAAGCTTTGTTTTATCATGAATCCTTCTGAGGATTGACTGTGTTTTTACAAGCTCATCATGAGAAAGGTCGTAGTTGGAAGTATAGTTCATACACAAATCACCTCAGGTTCACTCTTTATACCTTCATAATATTAAAAAAAATTAAAATTATTAAGAGATTCAAAGGCAGATGTTTCTTTGTGTGAACTGAAGCTATTTTTATAGAGCAGGCATATTATTTAGAAAATCTGGTTTTACTGTGAACTCAAGCGGTTGATTTGAGAGAGGATGACTGAATTTCAGATAAAAGGCATGTAGACATAATCTCTTGGTTTTATTCATTATGTCTTCTGATGCATAGAATCTGTCTCCAAGTATTGGGTGACCAATCTGAGCCATATGTACCCTAAGCTGATGAGATCTACCTGTTACAGGGATGAGCTTCACAGCGCTTATATTATCTGACAGGTATTCATCGCTGATAATGCTGCTCTCCAGTTTGCTGTACAGTGTTTTGCATTCTTTTCCCTGTTCAAAATCAACGATCTGAAGCGGTCTGTTTTCAATATCACAGCGTAAAGGTAAATTTACTTCACCTTCTTTTGGTATCTCTCCATTCACAAGGGCAACATATCTTTTTGATACTGTTTTGAGATTAAACTGTCTGCCAAGGTTGGATATAGACTGTTTATTGAGTCCTACAACCATGATTCCTGAGGTATCCATATCAAGTCTGTGTACTGCCATAGCATCAGCGTGCATTGTCTGAATTCTGGCAATAATGCTGTCATGGTTTTCAGGAAGACGTCCAGGAACACTCAATAAACCGGATGGTTTGTTAACTACCATGATATGTTCATCATGGAAAAGTATGTCGAGAAATGGTTCTTTTGGGGGATTGTATTTAAAACTGTTCAAGTTTTAGTCCTAGAGGCATGAGTAAGAGCTACTCATGCCATATGTGACGAATATTACTTCTTCTCGAAGGTAGAAGCTGCAATTACCTTCTCTACATTAGATGAAGGAAGCTGCAGACCTAATTTCTTATAATCCTCAGCCATCATCTTGAAAGCTTTTTCGCAGTACTCTGTGTCATAGTAGGTATAGATAATTGCCTGGCAGTGGCGGATTGCTGAGACCAGAGCGCCTCTTTCCTGATAATAGCTTGCGATAGCCCATTCTCTCTTTGCAAGCTGAGTCTTGATATAGACAAGACGGTGATATGCATCAGCAGCGTATGGTGAGTTAGGATATCTGTCTATAAGATCCTTGAAGGCCTTATAGGCATCAAAATAATTCTGAGGATCTTTCTGGGAACGATCGAATCCTAAGAAATCCTGAATCAGGGAGCCGTGCTTCTGCATTTCGTTTAAACCTTTCATATACAGAACGTAATCTGCATACTGTGAATTTGGATTTAAACGTAGGAATCTTTCAATTGCAGCTGTAGTTTCTGCTGATTTGCGTGATTTGTAGTTTACATAAATAAGATCTAGCTGGACTTGATCGGTAAGTTCGCCAAAAGGATATCTTGAATCTAGGGCTTCAAGATAATCTCTAGCTTTTGCATAATCACCTGATGCAGCCATCTGACGAGCTTTTGCATGTAAAGCTTCCTGAGATAAATCTGGCACCGCATCTTTTTCAATTTTGTCTGAAGAGCAGCCTGTTACTGCAATTGCTGTTGCAATTACAAATGGCATGAGAATCTTCTTAAACATCAAATTCAGCCTCATGTTTTATTTTTAATATAGATACAATTTATCATTGTATATGTTATCTTATGCAGGAGTAAATATCTAATCTAAATTTTTGATAGTGAGCTTATGGCTGAAAAAATTAAATATATAGTAACTGACGAGCTTCATGGTAAGAGACTGGATGCCGCATTGGCTTCATTTGATGATACAAACTCAAGAAGTACATTGGGAGAGTTCATCAAGAATGGACTTGTCAGCGTTGATGGAACAATTACAAAAAAGCCTAGCGTAAAGGTAAGTACAGGTCAGGAAATTGAGGTGGATCTTCCTGAGCCGGAGAATCTTGATGCTGTTCCTCAGGATATTCCTCTGGATATCATTTATCAGGATGATGATCTTATCGTTATAAATAAGCCAGTTGGACTGGTTGTTCATCCAGGTGCCGGTGTAAAGGACGGTACTGTTATGAATGCTATGCTTTACCATTTCCCTTGCACAGCACAGCTTGCAAGAGCTGGTATTGTTCACCGTCTTGATAAAGATACCTCTGGTCTAATGGTGATTGCTCTTTCAAAATATGCTCAGATTAAACTTGTTCGTGCAATCAGCAAACACGATGTAGTTCGCGAGTACGAGGCTATCTGTGAAGGTCTGATTACAGCAGGCGGAACTATCGAAAAGGATATTAGCCGAGATCCTCATAACCGTACAAAAATGGCTACAGTCTGTGACGGTATGGGAAGAGAGGCTGTAACTCATTACAGAGTAATGGAACAGTTCCGTGAACATACGCTTTTAAGACTGCGTCTTGAAACTGGTAGAACTCATCAGATCCGTGTCCATATGGCATCAATCGACCATCCTCTATTAGGTGATGGTACTTATGGCATTAAACGTCTTCGTCTGATGAAGGGCGCTTCAGAGGAACTGTCAGAGGCATTAAGAAACTATCGCCATCAGGCTCTTCATGCTGCTCATATTGAATTTATTCATCCTATAAGCGGAGAGCCTATGTCTTTTGATGCTCCAATTCCGGATGATTTTAATAGACTGATTGAACTTCTTAGAGAGGATGAAAGGGTAAATGGCGAAAAACTGTAGTTCTCTAGTTGAGGTCGAGAATTTTCTTAATGGAATTACTGCTGCCTATACCATCAGGGAAGGCGGTAACAGTGAAGGCCCATATAAAGGTTTTAATCTAGGTCTTCACGTCGGAGACGATGAGCATATTGTCCTCAAAAACCGACAGGTTCTGGAGAAGTCTGTTCATAAGAGCATTGTGTGGATGAATCAGACTCATTCTGACAAGGTTGCTCTTTGCGATTACAGAAATGCTCAGAGTGCCAAGGCTATGCTCAGAGGTACAGAGGCTGTTTCTTTAGGTGTAGAGGCTGATGGCATCGTAACAAATGACAGAAATGTTGCTCTTGCCGTGCTTACAGCTGACTGTCTTCCTCTGCTTATGGCTAGTGAAGATAAAAAGGTTATCGCTGCTGTTCACTGTGGCTGGAAAGGTCTGAAGGCAGGAATTGTTAAGAATGCAGTGACTCTTATGAGAAGGTGTTCTCTTTCAAATATTCACGCTTTTATTGGCCCATGCATTGGACCAAAGAGTTTTGAGGTTGGCCAGGAAGTCTTAGAGCAGTTTTCTGAGAATTTCTCTAATGCAAAAGAAGCCTTCGTTTCAAAAGACAACGGCAAATACCTTTGCTCTCTGCCAATGCTTTGCTCTCAGGCTTTAACTGAGTGTGGAGTTAACAACATTG
Organism: Succinivibrio sp.; assembly: GCA_017959135.1. Classification (GTDB taxonomy): domain Bacteria; phylum Pseudomonadota; class Gammaproteobacteria; order Enterobacterales; family Succinivibrionaceae; genus Succinivibrio. The sequence continues at coordinate 8,239 of JAGDBH010000162.1, forward strand.
TTTTCAGTGATGAAGACACTTATTCAGATGAGAAGTTTTATTCCTATCGCAGAGCAAATGTGACAGGACGTATGGCTTCGATAATATCTATCAACTAAAAATTATCCCTTCTCTTTAAAAAATTGCAATAAGCCCCCATATTCATATTTAGACAAGATAAGTAAACTGAAAGAATATGAATATGAGGTATCAATCATGCGTTTAGACAGATTTACAGCTAAATTCCAAGAAGCGCTTGCTGATGCTCAATCTTTAGCTGTAGGACATGATAATCAGTTTATCGAACCAATTCATGTAATGTCAGCTCTTCTAGCACAGGAAGATGGTGCTATTAGACCACTGGTTACATTGGCAGGTTCCGATCCTACTGCTTTGAAATTACTGGTAGATAAGGCATTAGACAAGCTTCCAAAAGTATCTGGTGTTGGTGGAGACATTCAGCTTTCACCTCAGACCGGAAGATTATTGAATCTATGTGACAAACTTGCTCAGAAAGCTGGTGACTCATATATTTCCTCTGAACTCTTTGTGTTGGCAGCTTTGGAAGGTGACAGCGAATTAAAGGAGATTTTCTCTCGCTGCAATCTTACAACAGAAAAACTGAATGCTGCTCTTAAAGAAATTCGCGGTGGAAAGAAGGTTAATGATGAGAATGCGGAAAACACCCGTGGTGCTTTAAAGAAATACTGCATTGATTTAACTGAGCGCGCAGAGAAGGGTAAGCTTGATCCTGTAATTGGCAGAGATGATGAGATTCGTCGTACCATGCAGGTTCTGCAGAGAAGAACCAAGAATAATCCTGTACTAATCGGTGAGCCTGGAGTGGGTAAAACTGCTATTGTTGAAGGTTTAGCTCAGCGTATTGTAAAGGGTGAGGTTCCTGAGGGACTGAAGAACAAAAGAGTTTTATCTCTGGATTTAGGTGCTCTTATTGCTGGTGCAAAATACCGCGGTGAGTTTGAGGAGCGTCTGAAGGCAGTTTTAAATGATCTTGCCAAGGAAGAGGGAAAGATCATACTTTTCATTGATGAGTTACATACCATGGTTGGCGCTGGTAAATCTGAGGGCTCAATGGATGCTGGCAATATGTTAAAACCAGCCCTGGCTCGAGGTGATTTACACTGTATGGGTGCAACAACCCTTGATGAGTATCGTCAGTATATTGAAAAGGATGCTGCTTTGGAGCGTCGTTTCCAGAAGGTTTTCGTCGGAGAGCCTTCAGTTGAGAGCACAATCGCAATTCTGCGTGGTCTTAAGGAGCGTTATGAGAGTCATCATCACGTTCAGATTACAGACCCTGCAATTGTAGCCGCAGCAACACTGTCCAACAG
>JAGDBH010000163.1 GCA_017959135.1 Succinivibrio sp.
CGTTTCGTCGTTGCCCGCTCTTATGATCTGTTAGATGAAGTTGTTAATCAGGCTCTGCTTCATTCTCTAAGTGAGTTCCTGCTGCTTCTGATTATCTACGTTCCAAGTACAATTTTTCTCGTTAATGTTATCTTCAGACCTGTTAAGAAGGTTGCTTCCGAGCTTGATGCCAGAAAGCACAATGATCTTTCTCCGATCAGAGCAACAAAACTGCCATCAGAGCTTGATATCTTCATTGAGTCCATTAACCGTCTGTTTACTAAGACTCAGGGCGTAATGCAGAATGAACGTCGCTTTATTGCTGATGCAGCTCATGAGCTTAGAACACCTTTAACTGCAATTTCTCTTCAGGCTCAGGCTATTCATGAGGGAGATCTTCCTCCTGAGGAAGCTGAAAAGATGAGCCAGCTTAAACAGGCTATTGCAAGACAGAGAACCCTAACCAATAATCTTTTGGAATATGCCCGTTCCCAGTGTGGACATGTACTGAAGCTTCAGAATTTCTCAATAAAGGAGATTTTTATTGAGGTTATTGATGAGATAGGCTTCATTGCAGACAGGAAGAACATTGATTTAGGTCTTGAAGGTGAATGCGACATTCAGGTCTATACAGACAGAACCAATGTCAAAACCATCATTACCAATCTGGTTTCAAATGCTTTAAAGTACACTCCTGATGGAGGTAGATGCGATCTTTCATGTTCTGAAAGCCCTGACAAGAAGGTCGTTACAATCTACGTAGATGATACAGGTCCAGGCTTACTTCAGAAGGATCTTGATCTGGTATTTAATGCCTTCTATCGTGTTGGAGGCGATTCTGCCAAGGTTGAAGGAACCGGACTAGGTCTTTCTATTGTTAAATCTGCCTGTGATGAGATTAACGGAAGAATCGAACTTTCTAATCGTAATAAGGGCGGATTACGAGCTGCTGTAACCATTCCTAAGCGTAATTTTGCCTAACTCCGGACCAATCTATTTGACTCCTTGGAGTAGGCTTTTGCTTCGATAGTCCAAATGTCAATTCTTCAAGGGGCTGTTTTGAAAAAAAGTTTGGACTATTGTGAAATGCTTTTCAGCATCAGTAGCATGACTTATCAAATTCAAGACAGTATTCCAATCCTATTTTGATGCTGTCCGTTAGTTCTGATAAATCCATTTTAGTGATAATGTTATTATCGCACATGCATTTGTAGAATTTTTTTAAAGATGCGGCTACGCCTCTGATTTCTGTAGATGTTGCCCAAAGGCATTTCTGTAATAAATAATAATAAAAATCATCAAGATACAAGTGCGCTTTATCGAACCCCTCCTGATAGTGATCTGCAACAAATTCATTCAGATAAAAATCTATGTTCTCCAAGTGGTTTTTTTATGGTTTTTTCAGTTAGCTTTTTATTTTTAAGACTCTTTTCAAAAAGATCGATGTATTTCCTGTTTTCTACCCTTATTTTTTTGATTTCTTCTTCTGAGTATTCTATTTCCATATCAATAAACCTTACACCATAGAACATGTTTAATGAATTTTGATTATATAATTTCTGTACAATTTTTTTTGTTATAAATTTCAAAGTATTGTAGCCATTTGCTCCAATGTGCTTTTATCTATCCTTTTTGATAAAATGAAATGTGATTATTAATTTGCACAGATATACATACATTAAATTTATATGACAGATAACGTAAAAGATTATACAGGCGCTTCTATTGAGGTATTAAAAGGTCTTGAACCTGTACGTAGAAGACCAGGTATGTACACCGATACTCAGAATCCTAATCATCTGGGTATGGAAGTTATAGATAACAGTGTGGATGAGGCTGTTGCCGGTTTTGCTTCCGTAATCAATGTAACCCTTCATGAGGATGAATCCTTAGAGGTCGAGGATAACGGAAGAGGTATGCCAGTTGATCTGCATCCTGTCGAAAAGATTCCCGCAATTGAGCTTATTCTGACCAAGCTACATGCTGGCGGTAAGTTTAATTCTGACAGCTATAAGTTCTCAGGCGGTCTGCACGGTGTAGGTGTATCTGTTGTAAATGCTCTGTCAAAAAAGCTTTCTGCTACAGTAAAGCGTGATGGAAATGTTTACCGTATTGTATACGAGTATGGCAAGAAGTCTCAGAATCTTGAAGTAATCGGAAGCTGTGCAAAAAAGGATACCGGTACAACTGTTCATTTCTGGCCTGATGATCCTTATTTTGATGATATTAAATTCAATGTTCAGACCTTAAAGCATCTATTAAAGGCTAAAGCCGTACTGTGCGAAGGTCTGACCATTAACTTTATCGATAAAATCCGTAACACCACTGATCAGTGGACCTATAACGGAAATCTTCAGACATATCTGACCAATCAGGTTCAGGGCAGAGTAATCGAGCCTCAGCCTCCATTTTTCGGTGTTGTAAAAAATGAGGATGAAGAGCTTGAGTGGGCTGTTGGCTGGGAGATGGAAGGTCGAGGCACTCACTGTATCGGTGAATCGTTTGTAAACCTGATTCCTACAGTTGATGGCGGTACTCACGTTAATGGCTTCAGAAGTGGTCTTACCTCTGCTATGAAGGAGTTCTGCGAACTGCACAACCTGCTTCCTCGTGGTATCAAGATTACAGCTGATGATGTCTGGTCAAGATGCAGCTACGTGATTTCTTTAAAAATGAGAGATCCTCAGTTTGCCGGTCAGACTAAAGAGAAGCTATCTTCTCGTCATATTGCAGCTCTGGTAGACGGTATTATTTCTGATCGATTCTCCTTATGGCTTAATGCCAATGTTGAAAAGGCAACCGTTATTGCCAATCTGATCATTGAATCGGCTAGGGAAAGAGAGAATTCTGCCAAGGTTGTAGAACGTAAAAAAATCATCCGCGGTCCTGCTCTTCCAGGCAAGCTTGTTGACTGTACTTCAACCGACCCATCAAGAGGCGAACTCTTTATTGTAGAGGGAGACTCTGCAGGTGGATCTGCAAGACAGGCAAGAGATTCAAGCTGTCAGGCAATTCTTCCATTACGCGGAAAGATTCTTAATACCTGGGAAAAGTCATCCTCAGAGGCTCTAGCTTCGGAGGAAATCCGAGCTATATCTATTGCCATTGGTATTGAGCCGGATGCTGATTCTCTTGAAGGCTTACGCTAC
>JAGDBH010000164.1 GCA_017959135.1 Succinivibrio sp.
AAAACAGCAGAGCTTTTCTTACCTCATGCTCGATGAAACCGTTTTTGCCGATACCGTAATCAAGGGCTAAGGCATTCTTTTCATTCTCACCAAGCTCAGGGTTAATCTTAAGCTTTAGCACAACCTTCTCATTCCAGTCAGCATCTGATGCGCCATCGGTTCCAACCTCACGGAAGCCGTTGCCAAGAGGATCAGGGACACGGTCATTTGGAGCCATGATCTTTGGAGTATCAGCTGACTTGATCCTTGATAGAACATAATCACGGAACTCATGTCTGTCATAGCAGTAGGCTCTGATGTGCCATCTGTAGCCATCATAGGCAAATGAGTGAGGAGCAATCAGATAATCCATGTATTTACCCTGAGATAAAGACATGTAGACAATGTGCATTGCCATGTGCTCGTTGATAGCATCAATCAGATTGAATAACAGCTTGGCATCAACTCTTCTCTTAGGAGGAACCAGTGTAGATGCTGCTACAGGAAATCTGCCGTTAAAGAAATTACGTGAATCTGATAATGAATCACGGGCAATTAAGGCAAGATCCTCTAGGAACAGATCTGGAGAGCACTCATCAGGGAAGACTGGTTTGAAATCTTCAGTACGTACATAAAGCTTCTTGTGAACATCGTAGCGAAGATTCTCTCTTGAAGGCTTACAGTTTTTAACAAGCTCTCGATAGTATGAGAAATCAAGTGAAGACTGTGGTACAGAAATACCAAAGAAGTTAACCAGATCAGAGCGGTTGATTTTGCCCTCTACACTCAGACGAAAATCAATAAACTCCATACGTCTTCTTCTGCTCCATTTGTTTGGAGCCATCTCTGGTTTGTCAGATTTCTGGACAGTAACGTCTTTTTTTACCATAAAAACTGTTCCTTTTAAAAGAGCTGTACAGTTGAGCTATTATCTATAAATTAAGAATTAGAACAGAAACAGACAGGAGAAAAGTAAAATTGCCCTATCTCATGAATGTTGCTATATCATTTGTGATAATTTTATAACAAAGAAAACTATATGTATAGTAATTCTATTAGAAATAGAGCATAAAGACATAATTTATCCCTCAGCAGTTTTTCCAGAGATTCTGCAGAGATAAACTATTTAAGAGCCTCAAGACAGAGACTTACCATGCCGGATACGGTATCTTCTCTTAGATTATCTGTAATCTCAATCTTAGGCAGTAAGGCCTCCTCTGCAGGAGTACCCAGCTGCTTTTTAAGTCTTTCAATAAAGCCTGGTCTTAGTGTTTCCGAGTAGATTGCCATGTAGCCTGGATTTAACACACACATCACCGCTCTGATGGTTCTGATGGCAAGATCATCTGCCTGCATGGATTCTGATGGCAGCACACCGATATCGTTATACATAGGGAAATAGCGAATCTCACCTGCCATACCATCCTTGCCTCTTAATACAGCTCCGTTATAGCAGAAGCCGCAGCCGGGAATTTTTCCAGGAACCAGAATCACTCCACTTACGTATTCCTGATTTTTACACCTTTTATAGCAGCCTAAGGTTGCAGCATTAATATCAGTTTCAAAAAAGACAGGAATATTAAACTACT
>JAGDBH010000165.1 GCA_017959135.1 Succinivibrio sp.
ACAAGGTCATTAAACCATTAGGGCTTCTGTCTCATTTATCTGTTGCTGATACTCCTAACGAAGTTGAATATAACAAGACCCAGATAAATAATTTCTTTGAGTTTGCCAAGGATATGCATGGCGATCTCTGTCTTACAAATTCTGCTGGAATATTTGACTGGAACGAGTCTCATACACAGTGGATTCGTCCTGGCATCGTAATGTATGGAATTTCTCCATTTGAAGATAGAACCGGTGAGGATCTTGGTCTTAAGCCTGTTATGACTTTAAAGAGTAATCTTATTGCAATAAATAAGGTTAAGAAAGGCGACAAGATTGGTTATGGTGCTTATTACGTTGCTCCAAAGGATACAACTATAGGTATAGTTTCCTGTGGTTATGGTGATGGTTATCCTAGAACAGCTCCTAACGGAACACCTGTTCTAATCAATGGCCGCTATGTACAGACTGCTGGTCATGTATGCATGGATATGCTGTTTGTTGATCTAGGTGAAAACTGTACCGATAAGGTTGGCGATGAAGTAATACTATGGGGAAAGGGGCTACCGGTAGAGAAAATCTCTTCACTATGCAACACTATTCCATATGAACTGATATGTCATGTGATGCCAAGAGTAGAATATATTTTTGGATAGAGAATGTTAGCCATGCTCTAATGGCATGGCTATAGGAACATACTAGTTCTTCTTAACAAATCTCATTGAAAGATCTAATGCTCTTACGTTCTTTGTCAGAGCTCCAACAGAAATGTAATCAACACCAGTTGAAGCAAATCTGCCGATTGTATCAATATTAACGTTTCCTGAAATCTCTAGAAGAGCCTGATGATTTGTCTGCTTTACAGCCTGAATCATTGAATCATATTCAAAATTATCAAGCATGATAATGTCAGCTTTAGCATCAAGAGCCTGCTGCAGTTCGTCAAGATTCTCAACTTCTACTTCAACCTTTAGTTCAGGGTGAGCCTTACGTGCTCTTTCGATTGCTTTTGCAATATCGCCTGAGGCCATAATATGGTTCTCTTTAATAAGATACATATCAAAAAGGCCGATTCTGTGGTTTTTACCGCCACCGCAGGTTACAGCGTATTTTAGTGCTGTTCTCAGACAAGGCAGAGTTTTTCTTGTATCCAGAAGACTGCAGTTTGTGCCTTCCATCTGTTTTACGAACTTTGATACCTGTGTTGCTACACCAGAAAGAGTCTGCACAAAATTCAACGCAGTACGTTCTGCAGTAAGCATTGCTCTGGAGTTTCCCTTTAAATGGAAAAGCTGCTCACCAGGTTCAATTGGGTCGCCATCTTTAACAAACCACTGAATTTCAACTTTATTGCCAAGCTGTCTGTAAACTTCTTCAACCCAGTCTTTTCCACAGAAGATTCCGGCTTCACGTGTAATAACGGTAGCTTCATCTGTTTCATTTTCATCAATTAGCTGGGAGGTTACATCTAAAGAAGGATCAAGAACTCCTCCAAGGTCCTCTGTAAGAGCCATTTTTACTGTGGCTACGATATCATCTTGAAGCATATTAAATTCCTAGTTGTAAATTTTTTTTACCTATCATAGCACATTCTTTGTTTTGGGTTATTTCTGCGTTTTTCTTGAACAATAAAAATACTTTAAAAAAAACATCCAAAATGTGACAAAGACTGCACATGTACTTTGTTTTTGATATAATCGGAGCTTAATAAATTTTTTTATGTGAGATCAAATCGTGTTAGAAACAATCTCTATTGAAGATCAGGTTGAAGCTCTAAAACAGAGAGCAGATGCATTAAGGGGGTACCTTTGACCTTCAGACCAAGAGAGAACGTCTTGAAGAAGTTAATGGATTGCTAGAAGATCCCAAGTTATGGGATGACCCTCAAAAGGCACAGGAACTTGGAAAAGAAAGACAGACATTAGAAACTGTCGTTAAAAATTTTGACAATCTGTATCAGGGATTCGATGATCTTTTGACCTTAGATGAAATGGCAAAAGAAGAGAATTCACCTGAACTTGCTGAAGAAGCAAATGCCGAAGCACAAAGACTGGAGTCTGCTTTGGAAAGACTGGAAATTGAAAGAATGTTTTCAGGTCCAAATGACAATGACCCTTGTTATATGGATATTCAGTCTGGCTCTGGTGGTACTGAAGCTCAGGACTGGGCTGAAATGGTCATGCGTATGTACGTTAAATTCGGTGAAAAGCATGGCTTTACAGTTACTGTTACAGAGTTGTCCGAAGGTGAAGTTGCCGGAATTAAATCTGCAACTTTACGTTTTGAGGGAGATCATGCCTATGGTTGGTTCAGAACCGAAACAGGTGTGCACAGATTAGTACGAAAGTCTCCTTTTGATTCAAATAATCGCAGACATACTTCATTCTGTTCTGCTTATGTTTATCCTGAGGTTGATGACAATATTGAAATTGAAATCAATCCTGCTGATTTAAGAACAGATGTATATAGGGCATCAGGTGCTGGTGGACAGCACATTAACAAGACCGAATCTGCAGTTCGAATAACACATATTCCAACCGGAATTGTTGTTTCCTGTCAGAATGAACGTTCTCAGTTCCAGAACCGAGATCAGGCTATGAAACAGTTAAGAGCAAGGTTATACACTCTTGAGCTTGAAAAGAGAATGAGCGTTCAGAAGGAAATTGAGGACAGCAAATCAGATATTGGCTGGGGGTCTCAGATTCGCTCCTATGTTCTTGATGATGCTCGTATTAAGGATTTACGTACAGGAGTAGAGTGTCGCGATACAACAAAAGTGTTGAATGGCGATTTGGATCAGTTTATTGAAGCAAGTTTAAAGTCAGGTCTTTAGACTTAAATTTTAGGAAAGTGAAAATGGCACAAGAAAACATTGGCTCTGCAGAGTCTTTAAACAACGTTATGCAGGATCGTAGAGATAAGCTGAATGCTCATCGTGAAAAAGGTCAGGCATACCCAAATGATTTCCGTAGAGATGCATTCTCATCAGACATCATTAAAGCATGTGCAGATAAAGACAATGAAGTTTTAGAGAAAGAGCAGAATACATATACCATTGCTGGTAGAGTTATGACTCGCCGTATTATGGGTAAAGCTGGTTTCGCAACAATCCAGGATATGGGTGGCAGAATTCAGATTTATGTTGCTAGAGACAATCTGCCTGAAGGCGTATACCAGGATGTATTCAAGAAACTTGATTTAGGCGATATCATCGGTGTTACCGGTTTTGCATTCAAGACAAAGACTGGTGAGCTGTCTCTTCATGTAAGCGCTCTTCGTCTGCTTGTTAAGGCTCTTCGTCCACTTCCTGAGAAATTCCACGGATTAACAGATCAGGAAGCTCGCTGCCGTCAGCGTTATGTTGATCTTATTGCTAACCCAGAGTCACGTCGTACCTTTGAGATTCGTACAAAGGTTGTTTCATTCATTCGTAAGTACATGAACGAGCATATGTTCATGGAAGTTGAAACTCCAATGATGCATGTAATCCCTGGTGGTGCAAATGCAAAACCATTCATTACTCATCACAATGCTCTAGATATGGACATGTATCTTCGTATTGCTCCAGAACTGTATCTAAAGAGATTAGTCGTTGGTGGTTTTGAGAGAGTATACGAGATTAACCGTAACTTCAGAAACGAAGGTATCGATGTTCGTCACAATCCAGAATTCACTATGATGGAATTCTATATGGCATACCATGATTACAGAGATCTGATTGATTTTACTGAAGATCTGTACAAGAAGATGTCATTAGAAGTTTTAGGTACTACCAAGATTCATTATGGCAAGGAAGGTGAACCAGGCCTTGATATTGATTTTTCAAAGCCTTTTGATCGCCTGACCATGAAAGAGTCAATTGTTAAGTATGGCAACGGTATTACCATGGCTGATCTTGAGGATGAAGACAAGGCTCGCGAGCTTTGCAAGAAACATCATATTGAGATCATGAAGGGCTGGACTTTAGGTCACTACATTACTGCTCTATTCGATGAGCTAGTAGAGGCAAATCTTCAGCAGCCAACATTTATTACCAGCTATCCTGCTGTTGTATCTCCTCTGGCACGTAGAACAGACGGTGATGAAGAGTTTACTGATCGTTTCGAGTTCTTTATCGGTGGTCGTGAAATCGGTAACGGATTCTCAGAGTTAAACGATCCAGATGATCAGGCAGGTCGTTTCCGTCAGCAGGCTGAAGCAAAGAACGCTGGCGATGATGAAGCAATGTATTATGATGACGATTACATTACTGCAATGCAGTATGGCTTAGCTCCAACTGCAGGTGAGGGTATTGGTATTGATAGAACAGTAATGCTGTTCACAAACTGCCACACCATTCGTGATGTAATCCTATTCCCAACACTAAGACGCAATTAGGATTTTTCTTCGGAAGGTGAAGACCATGCAAAAGTATCAAGGCTCAATGGTAGCTTTAATTACTCCATTTAAGAATGGAAAGGTTGATTTTCAGGCATTAGAACGTTTAGTAGAGTTTCATGTAAAAAATGGAACAACTTGCATCGTAGTAACTGGAACAACTGGCGAATGCCCAACATTATCATTTGAAGAGCATGTTGAAGCAATAAAAGCTGTAGTTAACTACGCTAAAGGACGTATTCAGGTAATGGCTGGCGCAGGTTCTAACAATCCTGTAGAAGCAATTGCCTTATCTAATGCTGCTAAGGATGCCGGAGCAGATTGTCTTTTGCATAATGCTGGATACTACAACCGTCCTAATCAGGAAGGTCTGTATGCCCACTTTAAGATGGTTCATGACAATACTGATTTACCTATTTTCCTATACAACGTACCAGGCCGTACAGTTGTAAATATCTCTTCAGAGCTTGTTGCCAAGTTAGCTAAGCTTGAGCGTATTATCGGTATCAAGGATGCAACAGGTAATCTTGAGAGACCATGGATTGAGAGAAATCTTATTGATAAACCATTTATCTGGCTTTCAGGTGAAGATTCAACTGCTGTTAACTTTAATGTTGCAGGCGGTGTTGGTGTTATTTCAGTTACCGCAAACGTTGCTCCTGCACTAGTTGCTAAGGTTCAGAATCTGACACTTGAGAAGAAGTGGGAAGAGGCTGCAAATGAACACCTGAAGCTTATGACCTTACATAAACTGATGTTCAAAGAGCCAAGCCCTGCTCCTGCTAAGTATGGTGCTTCACTGTTAGGTCTGTGTTCTGAAGAATCTCGTCTGCCAATTCTTCCAATTAGTCAGAGTCTAAGAGATGAAATCAAGACTCAGATGCAGAAGTGAGAGCTTATTTAATGACAGATAATAATGAAATTCAGGAGACTCTGAGTACAGAGTCTTCTGAAAAGAAAAAAGATTTTAGAATCAAGTCGTTTGTTGTTCGCGCAGGGAGAATGACAGAAGGAGAGATTCGTGCAATTGAAGAGCTCGGTCCAAAGTATATGGT
>JAGDBH010000166.1 GCA_017959135.1 Succinivibrio sp.
AGGTAATTATGTATCTTAGCACTTCAAAAATCTGCACCATATATGGTGACTCTGTTGATGTATTGGAACCTCTGTTTAATTCATACGGTGGCCGAAAGGAGTTTTACGGTCAGGTTGTTACGGTAAAGTGTTTTGAACAGATAGGGCTTATTCTTGATATTCTTCGTCAGGACGGATCCGGTAAAGTTCTTGTCATTGATGCCGGAGGTTCCCTCAGAAAGGCCGTAATATCAGAAGATATAATTTCGCTGGCAACCCATAATGCCTGGGAGGGGATTGTCTGTTACGGAGCTGTATGCGACGTGAAGGAGCTTGCAGAGTTCGATATTGGCATAAAGGCCGTGGGAGCTTATCCTGTACTGGCAGAAGAAAGTGATCAGGGAGAGCAGGACTGCCCGGTAAACTTTGCAGGTACTTCCATCTATTCAGGTGATTACATATATGCAGATGAAACGGGAGTAGTTCTAAGTCAGGATCCTCTGGATCTTAACAGTTAGGATTATTTATCTGTTTTTATCATACCTATGGAGCTGGCAATTCTCCGTTGCCAGCTGCACATTTTCTCTTTCAGATTACTGTTTTCTCTGCGAAGGTTCTCATTTTCCTGAAGTGCCGATTTCAGTTTACTCTCTGAATTACGCAGTTCCTGATCGCAGGCTGACTGATAGCTGCTGATCTTGCTTTTCAGGCTTTCTATTTTCTGAATTATTTCATCCTGTTCGGATAAATTGGCCATAAGCTCCCCCTGAATTTAGAGAATATATCTGCTGAGATCCTCATCTTCCACGAGCGTATCAAGGTGCTCAGATACATAGGCTTTATCAATTGTAAAGGATGAGCCGCGATATTCTGGAGCGTTGAAGGAAATGTCCTCGGTCAGTTTTTCCATTATCGTATGCAGACGTCTTGCACCGATGTTTTCGGTGGTGCTGTTTACTGAATAAGCAGCTTCAGCAATGGCTTCGATACCGTCTTCGGTAAACTTTATTTCTACTCCCTCAGTTTCCATAAGTTTAATGCACTGTTCCGTAAGAGATGCATGAGGTTCAGTGAGGATTCGGGCAAAATCCTTTGCGGTCAGCGGCTGAAGCTCGACTCGTATAGGCAGTCTGCCTTGTAGTTCGGGAATAAGATCCGATGGCTTTGATAACTGGAATGCTCCGGAGGTAATAAAGAGAATATGATCTGTTTTGATCATTCCGTACTTTGTTCTTACGGCACAGCCTTCGATGAGAGGTAGAAGATCTCTCTGAACACCTTCTCTTGAAACCCTTGTCTGTGTGTCGTTTTTGTTCTCGCAGATCTTATCTATTTCATCGATGAAGATAATTCCATGATTTTCGACAAGATTGATTAAATCAGTTCTCAGATCATTCTCATTGATTAACTTGGAAACCTCATCATCAATAATAGCCTTCATGGCTTCAGTTACTTTGACTTTGGATGGTGTTGACGGTCCGATTTTTATCTGACCGAAAAGTTCTTCCAACTGACTGGCCATGTCTTCCATTCCCGGCGGCGTCATGATCTGTACGTTGGAATGGTCAGCTGAAGGAGGAAGAACAATACTGATTTCCTCATTATCATAGGTACCGTTTCTCAGATCTTCCAGTATTTCTTCCTGGGTAGGTATCTGGTAAAAGAAGGTCCCTGAGCCGTCAGATTCCTGATGGTCTTCCTTTAGTTTTGCGAGAATTGCTTCAACTATCTTTTTTTCAGCTTTGGCGGAAGCTTCACTCTGGTGTTTTTTATGCTGCTGTTCGCGAAGCATTTTCATGGCAACATTTGCCAGATCCTTGATTATGGAGTCAACTTCCTTGCCAACATAACCGACTTCCGTAAATTTTGTAGCTTCAACCTTCAGAAAAGGAGCATCCGTGAGTTTTGCAAGTCGTCTGGCAATTTCAGTCTTACCTACACCGGTAGGACCTATCATTAAAATATTCTTTGGAGTGACTTCAGTTCTGAACTTCTCATCAAGTTGCATGCGTCTCCATCTGTTGCGCATGGCAATCGCCACGGACCGTTTGGCTTTATCCTGGCCAATGATGTGCTTATTCAACTGTTCTACAATTTTACTAGGGGTTAAATCGTTCATCTGCAATAAATTCCGTTAAGATAAATGTTGCACTGCTGTCACGCCTGAATTGATTCAATTGTGAATTTGTTATTGGTGAATACACAGATTTCACCTGCGATGGTAAGAGCTTTTTCTACTATGTCCTCAGCATCAAGGTCGGTATTTTCCAGTAATGCTTTGGCTGCACTGTACGCATAATTGCCACCTGAGCCGATGGCCAGCAGATCATCATCCTGTGTAATGACGTCACCGGCACCGCTGATAAGAAATGATTTTGACTTGTCAGCCACTATCATCATGGCTTCCAGTCGTCTGAGAGCCTTATCCGTTCTCCACAGTTTTGAGAAGGAAATTACGCCTTTTTCAAAATTGCCGTTATTGGATTTTACC
>JAGDBH010000167.1 GCA_017959135.1 Succinivibrio sp.
ATCTTCAAAATTATCTTATTTTGTATATGTCTTTACTCTGGGCATGCTCTGTGCCTTTGCTCCAATGTGCTCTGATCTGTACCTGCCATCCATGCCTTCAATCATGGATTATTTTCAGACCACTCCATCATTGGTACAGTCATCCCTGACCGCATCATTTTTAGGTCTTGCCATCGGACAGCTTATCATTGGACCTTTATCAGATGCCTACGGCAGAATTCTGCCTTTATATGTATCACTGGTTATATTTACGGTCACCTCATTTTTCTGTGCCATCTCAGACTCAGTGATTCTTTTTATTGTAATGAGACTCTTTCAGGGAATATCAGCTGCTGGCGGTATTGTTCTTACCCGCTCTATAGCCTGTGATAAATTCAAGGGCAATGAGCTAACAAGCTTTATGGCTTTTTTAATGTCTATAAACTCATTAGCTCCTATTCTTGCTCCTATTATTGGCTCCTTTATCATAAGCTTTGCTCCATGGCAGATGGTCTTCTATGTTCTGGTGGTATGGGGCATTCTTCTTATTATTGCCACAAAGCTTTTTGTGCCTGAATCCCTTCCTCAGGATAAAAGACAGGAGAATATCAAAGCATCTCTTCTTTTATTAAAGGTTGAGCTTTTAAATCCAAAGTTCATGCTTGTAGCATTATCTCTAGCTTCAATCATGGGTGGATTCTTCTCCTATCTTGCTGCATCCCCATTTGTTTTCCAGGTAATCTACGGCATGACTCCTTTTGAGTACTCATGTACCTTTGCCTTCATCTCTATCTGTATTTCAATTACCGGTGCCTCTGCAGGAAGAGTCTCCCGCCGCTTCGGTGAGGAGAGAGTGGTTAAAGGAGCATATCTGATTATGTTTACCTCAGCTGCTCTGATGCTAATAGAAGCTATAGTGGTGCCATCGAACTATATCTTTGTGCTTTTAACTCTGGCTGTTTACTGCAGTATGATGGCAGTCTCTCAGGCAGCTGGCTTTGGAATCGTCATGAGCTATAAAAAAGGTGGTGCAGGAGCAGCATCAGGCCTATTTGGCGTTCTGTATTTCCTGTTTGGCTCCATGGTCTCTCCATTCGTAGGTATTATGGGAGAGAATTCAATGTTGCCACTTGGCATAAATCTGCTATCATGTGTGATTGTTGCTATTATTCTTCTGAAAATAGCATTATCTGAAAGGAACAAACATGAAAAAACTGCTTAAAACTATAATTACTGCAACTCTTTTAGCAAGCTCAGTTTCCTATGCAGCCTCAATTGATGCTGATACCAAAAAGGAGATTGAAGCTATTATCGATGATTATGTATCCAATCATCCTGAGATCATAATCAACGCCATGAAAAAACTTGAAAGAGATGAACAGCTTAAGACTCAGCAGGCCTTTCAGGACATTATCAAGGATTACAGAGCTTCAGACAGACATCCTTTCCTTGGTAAAAAGAATTCAAAGCATTACATTATTGAGTTCTTTGATTTTAACTGCGGCTACTGCAAGGTTATGGAGCCTTTCTTTGAGAAGGCCCTAAAGGAATATGATCTGCAGATTATCTATGTGAATATTCCTGTAATCAGACCTGAATCAGCACAGCTAGCCTATTTAGGTCAGGCACTTTATGACTCTGATCCTGAGAAGTATTTCAAGTTCCACAAGCACTTTATGACCCCAGGCAACAAAAAGGCTGATGAGGAGTCTGTAAAGGCACTTTTCAAGAATATCGGTGCTGACTATGATGCTGTGGTTAAGAAAGTCGCATCCTCAAAGAACACCATCGATGAGAATGTAAAGGACAGCTTTAAGCTTAAGATTTCCGGAACTCCATACCTGATTATCGACGGTCAGGAGATCCGTGGTGCTATTACCAGCTACGATCAGCTAAAGTCAGTTTTGAAATAATTATATGAATTATCTGTTAATTCTTGTCATAGCAATTCCTGTTCTGTTTATAATAGGCACAACCTATAATGCCTTAAAGGAGCAGAAGAGACTTGAAGAAGGACCTTTAAAGGAAATTCTTGCTCAGAGAGAACAGGAAAAGAAGCTCGCTCTTAAGAATTCATCTAATAAAAAAAATAAAAATACAAAAGCTTCACCTTCCGAATAAAAAAAACAATCTGATTCACCCTATGATATTTGTGATATACGGCATTATATAAACAAATAGTATAAAAAAAAGTGATTATAAGCCGTTAATTAATTAGATTTTTTTGAAATCTTAGATCCTATTAACTATAAAAAGTATAGACATGTCTGTTTGATTATTATTGGAGTTTTCTAATGAAATTAGTTAAGCTGCTTTCCTGTAGCACAGTTGCTGCAATGATGTTTATTGCACCACAGGTTCACGCCTACAAAGTCGGTTTAGCTATGCCAACACAGAATGAAGACCGTTGGTATAACGAGGGTGTGTTACTTCAGAACAAGCTGAAAAATGCTGGTTTTGAGGTTGAATTGTTTTATGGTGGAGACGGCGATATTGATCTGCAGAATAAACAGATTATCCGACTTACCAATTTAGGTGTAAATGTTCTGGTTGTAGGTGCCATTGACGGTGCTGCCATGTCAGACTCTCTTGGATTTGCTAAATCAAAGGGCGTTTCTGTAATCAGATATGACCGTCTGATTACCAAGACACCTGCTGTATCTTACTATGCAACCTTTGATAATGAAATGGTTGGTCATATACATGGTAAATACCTTGTAGACAAGCTGAATCTGGCCACTACCTCTACCCCTAAGAATATTGAGCTATTCTATGGTTCCTTAACTGACAACAAC
>JAGDBH010000168.1 GCA_017959135.1 Succinivibrio sp.
CCGGTATCAATCAGAATTTCCTTGATGTTTTCCTTGTTAACTACCTTAGGATCACACAGGTAGGCAGGAATTACACCTGTCACGTTATCATATGAGGTAGTATCGTTTACATCAACCTCATCTCCTGAGAGCATCTGATTAACCATGTCTACAACATGAATTGCAAGAATTCTTGAATCCTTGAATACACACATTGACTGCAGACCGTTTCTGATGTTCTTGGCACCTGGCTTATAACAGTCCTGACCGGTAATCACAGGCATATTGGAAGCATCATAGCCGCACAGTTTTACTAAAACCTCAATAACAGCATTTGCTACAGTATCATTAGGACATAGAACTGCGTCCAGTCGTGTCTGATCTGGTTTTGGTCCATAGTTATGAGCCTGTATAAGCTTGGTCATTCTTTCCTTGGCATTTTCAGCAAGCCAGCGATGAACAGCAGCATCCTCCTTTGAGGTCTGATTAGACTTGCAGACAAGACGACCTGAGACCAGATATGGCTTTAAAATCTCCATGTCGCCGGCCCACAGGAAGTTTACGTTGTTATCATCAATTGAACCAGTAAAGAATTCAATATTCTTTGGAGTAACATCGTTTTTAAGATTAAGCTTATCCTCAATATATTCCCCCTGCAGCAGACCAACCTTGAAGTTATCAAAGCTTGCATAGTAGGAAACTGCATCAGAGTTCATAATCAGACGGTCATAGGATATAACCTTGATGCCAGCCTGTTTAGCCTTATCCAGAACTTCAGTAAGTGATTTGCCATCAACAGGAACCACTAAAAGAGCATCACACTTCTGAGCAATCATCTCTTCAATCTGAGCTATCTGGGTCTCCTTCTTATTGTCGGCGAATACAAGTACAACCTCATTATCAGTAGCCTCAAGCTCTTCCTTTAAGGTTGCACCATCAGTCTGCCAGCGTGGGACTACTGTATTCGGCATACAGATACCGACCTTTGCGGCATAACACTCAGAAATTCCGCCTAAAAGGAAATAAAGAACAAATGATAGAGAAAATAACTTACGAAACATTTCTTTACACCCGCTGTCTGTTAAATCCAGCCCCTTTTTCAAGGGATCTTCTTAATTCTAGATTATGATTATTTATACGAGAGGAATTCAGGCTACATTTAAAAGGAAATCTTAAAGAATTATCTATTTTTGCGATTATTATTGGATTTTTTTTAATGCAGTTTGCTTTTCGAGTAATTAAAAACTAAAAATGAATATTTTTATTATTCAAAAATCGTGATAGGAGTAGTATCTGTAATCCGATCTCAGTTAATAATCTTTTTATTATTAAGCAGTAAAGCTTCCTATTCATTAATCTATCCCTGGATATACAGAATACATTCCAACTTTGAAAAATGAAGTTTATTATAATTTTTTTTTTAGAATATCTATCAGGAATTGGATATTAGTTGTCAGAAAGACAGAGGGGGGTTCTTTAGATTTTCCCAAAAGAGAGGACCGACAGACTGATGCGCTGAATACTGCAGTCCGATGGGACCGCAGTAATTAGAAAAGAGCTCAGAATCTAGGAAAAGTCTTCTGCCTTTAAAGGAACAGGGGCTTTAAGATCACTTAAAGCTTTCTTTCCTAATACTGAATTGAGGCGATAAGGCTCAAGACCTAAGGCAGGTCTTATGGATTTGACATGAGAGGCAGTAAGAACCTCTCCCTTTTTAATATCCTTAACAAGATAGATTGAGCGACGACCTGCCCTGGCACCATATTCATCCTCATGAAGATAAATACCGTCCCGTCCCATTGCGGTTATCACCATCTTTGAGTCTTTTACAAGCTTTTTAAGATCATCTGTATCCATGGAAAAGGCACTGTCTACCCCGCCCTTTTTCCTGTCATCGGTGAAGTGCTTTTCAATCATATCGGCACCTAAGGCAATAGCAGCAATATCAAGCTCATCCCCCAGGGCATGATTTGAAAGGCCACTCCTGCAGCCGTATTTCTCCTTAAGATAAGGAATAGCCTTAAGATTAAACTTCTCCGGTACAGCAGGATAACGACTCTCACAGTGCAGTAAGGTTAAATCGGTAACTCCACGTTTTCTTACCACCTCAACCGCACGGTCAATCTCCTCCTCTAAGGCAAGACCTGTAGACATGACCATTGGCTTTCCAAAGGAGGCACAGTAATCAATAAGTCCCAGATCATTAAGCTCATATGAGGCAATCTTATAGGCAGGACAGCCTGCCTCCTCAAGACAGTCTACATCGGCATAGGAAAAAGGGGAACTGAACAGCAGTATGCCGTGAGCTTTTGCATGAGAAAAAAGAGGCTTCATCCATTCACGGGGAGTCTTTGCCTTTTTATACAGCTCATAGTAGCTCTGACCTGCCCATAAACCATCTTTGAGCATGAACTCATCTCTGTCAGAGTCAATGGTCAGACTATCCTCGGTGTAGGTCTGAATCTTAACAGCATCAGCCCCGCAGTCGTGGGCAAGCTCCATAAGCTCAATGGCCCTGTCTAAAGAGCCGTTGTGATTGCCGGAAAGCTCAGCTACGATGATGGAATGATCTCTTTTTTCAAACATACCGGATCCTTAGAATGATGATTCTCTTAGAGCAGCAATTCTCTTATCCAGTGGAGGATGAGACATGAAAAGCTCTGATAAGGTAGCAGGTCCGTTGATGCATAAAGCCTGCATATAGCTCTTCTCCTTGTTAGGCTGTGGCTGAGCACCGCGCTTTAAAGCTTCCAGTGCACGTATCATGCACTGCTTGCCGTTAAGCTCGGCAGAGCCTGCATCTGCTCTGTACTCACGATATCTTGAGAACCACATTAAGAGCATTGAGGCTAAGAGACCGAATACCATCTGCATCACAGAGTTGATGGTATAGAACATCATGCTTGAACCGAATGATGGTGATCTGTCAGAGTCAGAACTGCTGCCTCTCTGGGCATTCACAATCGCAAAGGTTATGATGTATGAGAAGAAGTATACAAAGGTATTTAATACGCCCTGCAGAAGTGCCATGGTTACCATGTCACCATTTTTGATATGGGAGATCTCATGGCCTAAAACACCGGTTACCTCCTCCTGAGACATGGAGTTTAGAAGACCGGTAGACACGGCAACCAGTGCAGCATCCTTTGAAGCTCCGGTTGCAAAGGCATTTGGATCAGGAGAATTGTAAATACCGACCTCAGGCATCTTAAGTCCATCCTTCTGACAGAGCATTGCCACGGTATTGACTAAAAAGGCTTCCTGAGAATTTCTAGGGGTATCAATCACCTGTACACCATAGGCCTTTTTACACATGAACTTGGACATCATGAGTGATACAAGGGAACCAGCGCAGCCAAATACAGCACACATCACTAAAAGTGAAATATAGTCATTTGGATTTACATAAATTCCAAACAGATTCATAAGCACAGAGCCTACTATGCTGACCAGTACCAGCACAGCAATCTGCATTGCAATATACAGTAAGATTCTCATTGTAGTTATTCTCCCAAAAAATTATTCGTCCAAAGACTTTTCGGTAAATTCTGCTTCATTCTTATCCTCAGCGGCATTATAGGGAACACCATTGAGGCTGATATCCTTTCCCTTGATCGCAAGAGTGGTTGAATACTCTCCTCGCTTCAGGGTAACTGCTCCTGACTGCATCAGATCAAACAATCCCTGCTCATACTGAGCTGATACCAGCGAATCTACAAAAGCCCGATCTGCCTTGGCATGGATTGTAGCATCAACATTCTGAGGCTTGCCTGAGTTAGGATCCAGAATTACACTGGCCCTGCCTGATGTTGAGACATTGCTTCCTGCATGTTTGAATGACAGGTTCTTAAGATTAAAGTTCAGAGGCTTTGAGATGGCGCCGATGATTTTCTCAACAGCTTCCGGATGACGTGCGGCCTCTAAAAGAGTTTCAATCTTAAAATTGCCCAGGGTCACATCATAGTTAAGATCAGAGAGATCATAGTATGGAAGAGTCTTTGAATCCTTCTCATGAGGAAGAGCAAATTCAATGGTCATTGAACCGTCTGAGGCAATCTCTCTGCGACCTGAGTAATCCTTGTCGGACATGGATAAATCAATATTTAAGGATGAGAGTTTAAAGCTGTCGCGAAGTGAAGGATCACGAACCTTGTCGTTAGGTCCAAAACCAATCATGTAGATAGTTGAGGTATCAACAAGGAAGGTATCAAGCTTTACATTGACCTTATCCAGTGAAACATTCTTGTTTTCGATATCAAGTAAAGGCTTAGCGGTCACCTTAAGGTCAAGCAGGTCCACCATGAAGGCTGGCATGTGATTGTAAAGCTCATAAGCACGGCACTTGATACCGGCTGAGGCAAAACCTATATCCAGACTGGTTTTAGAACGACCTGAGGCATAAAATGAATTCTCACCAAATCGGCATTCACCACCTTCAACAGGAATAGTAAAGGCAGAGGTCTTAACTGCTCCGCTGCCCTTAAGCTGCCATGGATAAAATGCAATCGCACCATCTACCTTTAAGGTTGGAATTCTCATTGAGGCAAGAAGCTCATCAATATTTCCCTCATTGTCGACCTTTGAAAAGGTTGCCTTGATTGATGAAAAGGAAAAATCGACATTGACTCTGAATACGGTTCTGATGTTTCCTATCTTAGACGCAGGAACATCCACCGTTAACAGACCTTCCTTGTTCAGAATCGAGGATGAGAGAGGCTCATAGGAGAAAACCGCATAATGCTGTCTTGAGTTTATTTTTGAAATCACACTCTGGATTTTAGAGTTGTAAAGATTACTTGCCACCACTAAAGCAGCGGAGAAAATAACAAGAATCACAGCTGAAAAAACAGCCA
>JAGDBH010000169.1 GCA_017959135.1 Succinivibrio sp.
AGCTTTTCTCCTAAAGAGAAAAGCTTTTTTTTATTTCATATATAAAGATCCGACATCTAAATGCCGTTAAGTAGAGAGAGGGATTAACCTATAATAATTTATAGGGAAAAAAGAGGTTAAAGATTATGGCTTCAATAGTAACAAATGCAGGTACCGGTTCAGGAAATGATTTTGAATCAATCATTTCTGCAATGGTGTCATCCAGAAAACAGCTACTCAACAAAAGAGTAACTGTTAAAAAGGCTGAGGTAGAAATCGAGCAGCAAGGTGTTTCGAAGCTGACTTCTGCGCTAAAGTCTTTCAAATCTACTATTGATAATTCAAAAGGTATTGATGTATTAAATACCCACAAGATTACAACCTCTCAATCCTCTAACTATACAGCTTTTTCTATAACTGCAAAATCAGACTGCTCCAATACCAGCATGTCTGTCGCCGTTAATCAGCTTGCAAAAGCAGAATCTATTTCTACTAAGCTCGCCTCTACAACAAATAGTGAGGGAGAACTTGAATTCAATAATTCTTTTGAAGCAGGTACCTTAACCATCAGCCTTGGTAAGGATGAAAAAGGAAACGAGCGTTCATTTGATGTTGAGATCTCTGAAGGCGATACCTTAGAGCTTATCCGCAGAAGAATCAACACCTGCAAAGATAACACCTATGGTGTAAGCTGCAATGTTATTAAGACTTCTGATGGCTATTCATTCTCACTTGTAGCCGGTGAAACTGGTCTTGATTCTCAGAATCTTTCAATCTCTGTATCAAATGCCAGCGGCTCTGAAGGAAAAAATTCACTTAGCAATCTTGCATTTGACCGCACAGCTGAACTTGTTAAAGATGAGAATAATAACTATGTCTCAAAGTCTGGAAGTAACTGGACATATTCAGCAGGTCAGAATGCAGTTATTACAGTAGACGGTAATGAGCTTACCTCAAAAACCAATGAGTTTAAAGATCAGATTGCTGGTGTTGAGATTGTAGCTCAGAGAGTATCTGAGACAGAAACAGTAAACGGTACAGAAGGCCCTAAAGCCTATCAGGTAGACATAACCTCTGATAATTCAGCTGCCGCAGCTAAGGTTCAGTCATTTGTAAATGCATATAACAGTCTGATGTCTTCACTGAATAGCCTTACTGCTAGAAATACTTACACCGATGGAAAGAATAACTATGACGGTGGAGATCTTGCTGGTGATTCTCAGGTAAAGGCGCTTCAGAATAATCTGGTTTCTCTTGTAACAAGAGGAAGTGCAGATGAGTCAGGACTTGATTACTACTCATGCGGACTTGAGTATAACAAGGACGGAACACTTTCATTAAACACTGAAAAATTCAACAAAGCATTGAATGATAACCTCAATGCAGTACAGAAACTATTTACCGATAGTGACGGTCTTATCGATAAAATCTCGGATCAGGTTTACGAATACACAAAATTCGGTGGACTACTCTCTAATAGAGAAACAGAGCTTAAGACTCAGAATGACTACTGGACACAGAAAGAAAACAGAAACAATGAAATTCTTGAAGCTTACGAGGCAAGTCTCAGAACCAAGTACGGTAATCTTGACTCTCTGATGGCAAGCTATCAGACTTCAATGTCATATTTGTCAAGCGTAATCTCAAGTGTAAACGCTTCGACAAAATCATCATCATAATTTCCATAAAAACAGATTCGGTGGAGGCTATATGCCTCCATTTTTTTCAGATAGCAGTTTATCAATAGAAGGTTTCAGTGTAAGGAATTAGGAGCCTAAAAATCAAAAGGCACAGACTCAAACGAGACTGTGCCCTTTTGTCATTTACAGCTAATGTAAAAGACTTATGATCTTAAAATTATAGAGAATCCTTTGAACCTAAGCGCTCAAATGCTTCCTGTAATCTCTCAACCATTGATTCCTGGCCCTTACGTAACCAAACACGTGGATCGTAGAACTTCTTGTTTGGAACGTCTGGATCGGTACCATCACCTAACTGGCCCTGTAGACGGTTCTCGTTCTGCTTGTAGAACTGTAGAATACCATCCCATGTTGCCCACTGAGTATCGGTATCGATGTTCATCTTGATAACACCGTATGATACTGACTCACGGATTTCCTGCTCAGTTGAACCTGAACCACCGTGGAATACTAGGTTTAGAGGCTTCTCTGACTCAGTGTGGAACTTGTCGTGAACATACTTCTGAGAGTCACGTAGAATGGTTGGCTTTAACTTAACGTTACCTGGCTTGTAAACACCGTGTACGTTACCGAAAGAAGCAGCGATAGTGAAGTTAGGAGAAATAGCTGATAACTTCTCATATGCATATGCTACGTCTTCTGGCTGGGTGTATAGAGCTGACTCATCCTTACCTGAATTGTCAACACCGTCTTCCTCACCACCGGTGCAGCCTAACTCTAACTCTAGAGTCATGCCGATCTTTGACATACGCTCTAAGTACTTGCAGCAGATGTCAACGTTGTCCTTTAATGATTCCTCTGATAGATCGATCATGTGTGATGAGAATAATGGCTCACCGTGCTCTTTGTAATACTGCTCACCAGCATCTAAAAGACCGTCGATCCATGGTAATAACTTCTTAGCGCAGTGGTCAGTGTGAACTACAACAGGAACACCGTAGTACTCAGCAACGTTACGTGCGTGAAGAGCACCAGAAATAGCACCCTTGATAGCAGCGAACTGAGGAACATCTGACTTCAAGCCCTTACCAGCGATGAACTGAGCACCACCGTTTGAGAACTGAACCATAACAGCTGAACGAGCCTTTGCACCAGCCTCGATAACAGCGTTGATTGAATCAGTACCAACACAGTTTACTGATGGGAATGCATAACCATTCTCACGTGCTAGCTTGAATAACTTCTGAAGATTCTCACCAGTTACAACACCTGGCTTGATAACGTCTAAAATCTTAGTCATAAGATTATTACCTTTTATTAAAAATAAAGAAAAATTCTACAGACAAATGCCAGTCAAATAGACTGGCATTATCATGAAAAGCTATTATTCAGCTGCTCTCTTCTCTAAGATTTCAACAGCTGGTAACTTCTTGCCCTCAACGAACTCAAGGAATGCACCGCCACCAGTTGAAATGTAAGAAATCTTGTCAGCAACATTGAACTTCTGGATTGCATTGATGGTATCACCACCACCAGCAACTGAGAATGCAGCAGACTCAGCGATAGCCTGTGACATTGACTTGGTACCAGCAGCGAACTGCTCGAACTCGAATACGCCTACAGGGCCGTTCCAAAGAATGGTCTTAGCCTCTTTGATAACCTTGTTGATGTTAGCCATGCTCTTAGGGCCTAGGTCGAAGATCATATCGTCATCAGCGATATCCTTAAGATCCTTGGTAACAGCAGGAGTCTTCTCATCAAACTCTTTACCAACTACAACATCAACGAACTCAGGTAACTGAGTCTTATAAGCTAGTTCCTTAGCATTTGGAATTAGGTCTTCTTCACATAGAGACTTGCCAACCTTGTTACCAGCAGCAGCGATGAAGGTATTAGCGATACCACCGCCAACGATTAGCTGGTCACAAACCTTTGATAAGGTATCTAGAACGGTTAGCTTGGTTGAAACTTTTGAACCACCAACGATTGCTACCATTGGACGAGCTGGGTTATCCATAACCTTGCCTAGAGCCTCAAGCTCAGCAGCTAGTAGAGGACCAGCACATGCAACTGGAGCGAACTGAGCTACACCGTAGGTAGTAGCCTGTGCACGGTGAGCGGTACCGAAAGCGTCCATTACGAATACGTCGCATAGAGCTGCGTACTTCTTAGATAGGTCTTCAGCGTTCTTCTTCTCGCCCTTGTTGAAACGGCAGTTCTCTAAAACAACTAACTCGCCTTCTTTAACGTCAACACCGTTTAAGTAATCTTTTTCTAAACGAACATTTACACCTGGAAGCTTAGTAGCGATGTAATCTGCAACAGGTTTTAGTGAGAACTCCTCAGCATAAACGCCCTCTTCAGGACGGCCTAAGTGAGAGATAACCATTACCTTAGCGCCCTGCTCCAGAGCCTTCTTAATTGTAGGTAATGTAGCCATAATACGTTTATCTGATTGAACCTTACCATCCTTTAAAGGTACATTTAAATCAGCACGGATTAAAACGCGCTTGCCTTTCAGGTCAAGGTCGGTCATCTTTTTAATTGCCATAGTTCGTTTTTCCTCGTATATAAATCGTCTTTGTTAGACTTTAAAACTAAGCTTTAACAGTGTTAGATTTTAGCACATGTTTACAACATTTCAATTTCTAGCGTAGATTTTTAGCTATTTTGAAACAAATTTTCGTAAATTGTATAGAACCGTTAACAAGATCACCTTTTTTATTTGATTTTTGTCATAGTTCTGACCAATTAAGGCGCAGAGTCTTTTGGCTTTTCTGGGACTGTTTGTCCACCAAAAAACTTTACAGGAATTCTTTTTTTATAACTGAAAAAAAATAATTAAAGCATCTTTTTCATGATCCCCATATAGAGCCTTCTGACAGATATAGTTGAAACGAAAAGAGACATTCTGACCTTTCATTATTAGGTTTGCATAACATAGAATTACTGATAAAATCGCGCTTCGTATCATTATGTTTTTTTAAGTTGACCTTATGTTTGTTTTAGTAATCCTACTTTCATACTTTGCAATACTGTACACATACAGCTTTTTTCACAGTTCCAAAAACTCCAATGAAACATTTTTCAGAGGAGACAGAAATTCTCGCTGGTACCTTGTAGCTTTCGGCATGATCGGAGCATCTTTATCAGGAATTACATTTGTATCTGTTCCAGGTATGGTCATGTGGTCTGACATGACATATCTTCAGACCTGCCTTGGATATATTCTTGGATACTTTATTGATGCCTTTGTGCTTCTACCTATCTTTTACAGACATAATCTGACCACAATCTATTCTTTTCTGAAGATTAGACTTGGTGAAACATCCTATAAGACTGGAGCTTTATTTTTTCTGATTTCAAAACTCATAGGTGCAGCAGCAAGATTCTATGTAGTCTGCCTGATTTTAGACAGATTTGTATTTCAGGAATTTAATATTCCTTTCTTTGTAACAGTGCCTTTCCTGATGACTCTTATCTGGCTGTATACCAGAAATGGAGGAATCAGAACTCTGGTTCACACTGACGTAATTCAGACCTTCTTCATGCTGCTCTCCCTAGGAGTTATTCTGTATGGAGTACTGGAGGTTTTAGACTTTAGTCTTGCTGATGCGTACAGGGAAGTTGTTTCAAGTGGACACAGCAGAATTTTTGAATTTTCTGATATCAAATCACCACAGAACTTCTTTAAGCAGTTCATAAGCGGCGCGTTTATTGTAGTTGTCATGACAGGTCTTGATCAGGACATGATGCAGAAGAATCTTACCTGCAAAACTCTGCATGAGGCTAAAAAAGCCATGTGCACCTATGCTTGAGCCTTTACTCCTGTAAATCTCCTGTTTATGGTATTGGGAATTCTACTCATCTGTGCTTTTAACACAAAAGGAATTGCTATTCCTGATAAATTCGATAATCTTCTGATCGAAGCAATATCCAACGGTACACTTGGTATTAGTGCAAAGATATTCTTTATTATAGGAATTGTATCTGCAGCTTTCTCAAGCGCAGACTCTTCACTGACAGCACTGACAACCACCTACTGTGTTGATATAAAGGAAAAGAGCAGTGATGTTCGACTAAGGAAGAATACACATGCCATGATGGCTATACTGTTTGCTCTTGCGGTACTGATTTTTAACTATTTCAATTCCACAAGTCTTATTGATGCCATCTTTATTCTATGCGGCTATACCTACGGTCCGCTTTTAGGACTGTTCAGCTTTGCGATTTTAGGCAGAAGAACTGTTATGGACAGAGCAACACCATATATAGCGATGCTATCTCCGGTTGCATGTTTTGTAATCTCACAGCTGACTTTAAAGCTGTTTGGATCTAAGTTTGGTTATGAACTGCTGCTGTTAAACGGAGCTCTGACCTTTACAGGTCTGTATGCTTTCAGTGTGAAAAAGAGCGTATCTTTGGAAAGTTAAGAAATACGCTCGAAGAAGTGATTGTATACAAAAGAGATTCTACTGAGCAATATTACCCTTTTTAAGATTGTCTTTGAGGATACGATCGGTAAGTTCAAAAAGAATCTCTGAGCCTTCACGGGTTCTGGAGTGTCTTCCATAGACCAGATCTGCCTTAACCTTATGCTCTCTCCAGTCTGCTCCATTATTGCTGTCATTAAGCATTAAAGGCTGGAGGTTATCCATGGCACGGGCAAACTTACCCTCTGGAGTCTTAGCCTCTTCAAACTCGTCAAAAAGCGCAATCAACTCCTTTTTCTGATCCTCAGGAAGCATGGAGAAAATACGCTCCTTGGCAGCATCCTCTCTCTCCTTCTGATTTTCCTTGCTCTTAGAATCATAGGCATAGGTATCACCAGCATCTATTTCAACAATATCGTGAATCAGACACATCATCAGCACTCTTGCAATATCAACCTTTTCGTTGGCATGTTCCTTTAAAAGATAAGCCATGATAGCCATATGCCAGGCATGTTCAGCATCATTTTCTCTACGGCCGTGTCCTGATAAGTGAGTCTGACGAAAAATATTCTTTTCCTTGTCTATTTCAAGAGCAAATTCCATCTGCCTTTTTAGTCTTTCGTTCATTCTTCAGCTCTCCTGATGATTATCTTTAAAGTTTATCCAACCAAGATTCCAAAAACAAAAAATCCACCTTATTCAGATGGACTTTAGGGATTTCTCGGACCAATTCCAAAGGAGCAAGAAAAGGATCCGAGAAAACTTATTGAACTATAAGTTCAAATTCTTACTATTTGATTACCTTCTTTGCTGCAGCAACAACGTTGTCAACAGTAAAGCCGTACTTCTCAAACAGCTGACCTGCAGGAGCAGATGCACCATAGTGGTCAAGACATACTGTTGTGCCATCAAGACCAACATACTTGAACCAGGTTGTTGAGATAGCAGCTTCAACTGCAACACGAGCACGTACAGCCTTAGGTAGAACAGACTCTTTGTATTCTTCTGACTGACGGTCAAATACATCAGTGCTTGGCATTGAAACAACACGAGCCTTCTTGCCTTCAGCAGCTAGCTTCTCAGCTGCATGGTAAGCTAAAGCAACTTCTGAACCGGTAGCCATCAGAATTACGTCTGGAGTACCATCGCAATCCTTTAATACGTAACCACCGCGAGCAATGTTGTCAACCTGCTCTGAAGAACGAGGCATCTGCTCTAGAGTCTGACGTGACAGAATAATTGCACTTGGACCATCCTGACGCTCGATCATCTTAGACCATGCTGCACCGGTTTCAACCATATCGCATGGACGCCACTCGTCGAAGTTAGGAATTAGACGTAGAGTTGCGATCTGCTCGATTGGCTCATGGGTAGGACCATCCTCACCAACACCGATTGAATCGTGAGTGAATACGAACAGTGTAGGAATCTTCATCAGAGCAGACATACGTAATGCATTCTTAGCGTAGTCAGAGAAGATCAGGAAGGTACCGCCGTATGGACGGAAGCCACCGTGTAACTGCATACCGTTCATAGCTGCACACATAGCGAACTCACGAACACCCCAGTGGATGTAGTTACCGTTTAGCTCATGTGGCTGAACTGATTTTGAAGACTGATTGATGGTTAGATTTGATGGAGCTAAGTCAGCTGAACCACCTACTAACTCAGGAAGAACTGAACCGAAGAAGTTTAGAGCTAACTGGCCAGCCTTACGGGTTGCAACCTTTGGATCCTCAGCCTTCTGTAATGACTGTACCCAGTCCTTTGCCTTAGCTGCGAAGTCAACAGGTAGCTTGCCTGACATACGACGCTCGAACTCTGAAGCTAACTCTGGGAACTGAGCCTTGTACTTAGCGAATAACTCATTCCATGAAGCCTCTAGCTTTGCACCCTTTTCAGTAGCATCCCACTCTTTATAGATTTCCTGAGGAATCTCGAATGGACCATACTTCCAGCCTAAAGCAGCCTTGGTTGCAGCAATTTCCTCATCACCTAAAGGAGCTCCGTGAGATGCTGAAGTACCAGCCTTCTTAGGAGAACCGAAACCGATAGTTGTAGGACAGATAATCAGTGATGGACGCTTAGTATCAGCCTTAGCCTGCTCGATAGCAACACGAACCTGTGCACCGTCGTTACCGTTGGCAACTTCAATTACCTGCCAGCCGTAACCCTCGAATCTCTTCTTGGTGTCATCAGCAAACCAGCCCTTAACAGAACCGTCGATAGAAATACCGTTTGAATCGTATAGAGCAATCAGTTTGCCTAAACCTAAAGTACCAGCAAGTGAGCAAGCTTCGTGAGAAATACCTTCCATTAAGCAGCCGTCACCCATGAATACATAGGTGTAGTGGTCAACAATATCAAGACCTTCACGGTTGAACTCATTAGCAAGCATACGCTCTGCCATTGCCATACCAACAGCATTACCGATACCCATACCTAGAGGACCGGTTGTTGTCTCAACACCAGGAACCTCGCCATATTCTGGGTGACCAGGAGTTTTTGAACCTAACTGACGGAAATTCTTCAGATCATCAATTGATAGATCGTAGCCGGTTAAGTGAAGTAAAGAATAGATAAGCATTGAAGTATGACCGTTTGACAGAACGAAACGATCACGGTTAACGAATTTTGGATTCTTAGGATTGTGATTTAGGAATCCACGCCATAAAGCTTCTGCCATGTCAGCCATACCCATAGGTGCACCTGGGTGACCTGACTTAGCCTTCTGAACGCCATCCATGCTCAATGCACGAACTGCATTGGCAAGCTCTCTGTAATCTGCCATACAAACTCCTTGGACAAGATTTTATTTGTATTGTTTATTGATAAGCGGCATTTTATGCACTGCTGTTACTAACCGTTTGTTTAGTTTACTTGGTTTATACGTCATGTCAAAACATTTTGAAATTAAAGAGGAAATAGTTACTTTATTGAACAGAACTTATAAACCTTGAAAACGATTAGATTAAAAATTAGTGTTCCATATAAACCAATGCCGGACATAAAAATCCGGCATCAGATTTAATTATTAACCGAATACTTTCTTGTAGTCAGCCTGGAACTTAGCGATACCCTGATCAGTTAGAGGGTGCTTAATCATGGTCTGGATAACACTGTATGGAACAGTTGCGATATCAGCACCAGCTAATGCACACTGCATTACGTGGATTGGGTTACGTACTGAAGCACAGATGATCTGAGCCTTGATATCGTTAATTGCGAACATCTCAGAAATGGTTCTGATTAAATCTAAACCATCCTCAGAAATGTCATCTAGACGACCGATGAATGGTGAAACATAAGTTGCACCAGCACGAGCAGCTAGAAGAGCCTGGTTAGCAGAGAAGATTAAGGTAACATTGGTCTTGATGCCTTCCTTAGCACACTGATGGCAAGCCTTTAAGCCTTCCTCAGTCATAGGAATCTTAACAACCATGTTTGGATGAATTGCAGCGATTTCACGAGCTTCCTTCATCATGCCTTCGAAATCAAGAGTTGTTGGCTTAACTTCACCTGAAATTGGGCCGTCAACAATAGAGGTAATC
>JAGDBH010000170.1 GCA_017959135.1 Succinivibrio sp.
CTTCATTCTTAGGAATGATGATCATGTAGGAGGATTCTTTCACTTTGTTATGCCTTATGAACTAATTGAGTGTTCAGTTTGTTGTTATTAAGATTTGCGTTATAAGGATAACAATTAATTACCTTATTACTTAGAGTTAGCTTATAGAAGTGAGTGTTTTTCGTTGAAAGAGCTGGATTATGTGTAAATTGCCTGGTGAAAAGCAGATCTGCCTGAGAGTATGGCAGATCTGAACTGAGAGAGTAGAAGTATGAATTCGTTAATCTACGAGTTACTTGAACTCAGAATATCCTTCCTCATCCATTTTGTCATATGGAATGAATTTCAGGGCAGCGCTGTTGATGCAGAATCTGATGCCGCCTTTATCCTTAGGACCATCAGTGAAGAAATGACCAAGGTGAGCATTACTGGTCTTGCTTCTTACTTCAATTCTATGGCGGTTACCGCTTTCGTCATCGTGCATTGAAACTACAGACTGATTGATTGGAGCACTGAATGCTGGCCATCCGCAGCCAGACTCATATTTGTCTGTAGATTTGAAAAGAGGCGCACCTGTGATTACATCAACGTAGATTCCTCTTTCAAAATGCTTGTTATATTCACCGGTAAATGCTTTTTCTGTAGCACTGTTCTGGGTAATATCATATGCCTCATCAGAGAGTTTTTCCTTAATAGCCTCTCTGTTATCAACAGCATATTTTGTCTTATCAATAAAACGGCTGTTGTTTGGCTTTAGGTCAGCTAATGACAGAAAATCAACGTGGCAGTAGCCTTCTGGATTCTTCTTGAGGTAATCCTGGTGATAATCCTCCGCCTCAAAGAAGTTCTTCAGAGGCAGAATCTCAAGAGCGAATTTCTCTTCGTACTTGCGCTGTTCATAGTCAACGATAGCTCTGATGGTTTGAAGATCACTCTCGTCTGTATAGAAGATACCGGTTCTGTACTGGGTACCAAAATCCTCACCCTGATGGTTAACTGCAACAGGATCAATAATCTTGAAGAACTGAGTTAAAAGAGTATCTAAAGATACCTTGTCTGTGTCGTATACAACCTCAACAGTCTCAGCAGCACCGGTGTTTCCGGTCTTTACTTCCTTATAGCTTGGATTTTCAACATTTGAATTTGCGTAGCCGCTCTTTGAGGAGGTAACTCCGTCAATTCTTGAATAGTATTCTGAAACACCCCAGAAACATCCGCCTGCCAGATAAATTGTCTTTGTACTCATTTTTTTCTTACCTTTTATTTAATTATATTATGGACAGAGGTTAACCTCTGTCCTTTGGAGTTATTTAGAATGCAGGAACAACTGCACCGTCATACTGTTTTTCAATGAACTTCTTTACATCTGCAGAAGTTAACTCATTGAGAACTTTCTTTAAATCCTCGCTCTGTGCTGATTCTTTATGAGCAATCACAAGATTTACGTATGGGGAATCCTTCTTCTCGATAACAAGAGCGTCTCTTGATGGATTCAGATTTGCACCAAGTGCATAGTTGGTGTTGATATCTGCTGCATCTACATCCTCCAGAGCGCGTGGCAGC
>JAGDBH010000171.1 GCA_017959135.1 Succinivibrio sp.
CCCACATCAGAAAGCAGCTTTATATGCTGATATTGATGCTCACGATGCAGGCATTTCAACTGCTAAGCAGATTCAGGGTAAAGAGCTTTCATACAACAACATTGCAGATACAGATGCTGCAATCGAGTGTGTACGTCAGTTTGACGAGCCTTGCTGCGTAATTGTTAAGCATGCAAATCCATGCGGCGTAGCTTTAGGCAAGAATTTAACCGAAGCATATGAAGATGCTTTCAACTGCGACAGCGAGTCAGCTTTCGGCGGTATTATCGCCTTCAATAAGGAACTTGACGGAGCAACTGCAAAAGCAATCGTTGACAGACAGTTCTGTGAGGTTATCGTAGCTCCATCAGTTACAGAGGAAGCTAAGGCAGAAGTTGCACGTAAGAAGAATATCCGTCTTCTTGAGACCGGTGAACTTGGTCAGGCTAAACCTCGTTATGATTTCAAGAGAGTAAACGGCGGACTGCTGGTTCAGGAAGCAGATCTTGAGGTTGTAAACAAAGAGAATCTTAAGGTTGTAACCAAGAGAGCTCCTACTGAGGATGAAATGGATGAGCTGTTATTTGCCTGGAAGGTATGTAAGTTCACCAAGTCAAACGCTATCGTTTACACCAACCACAAAAAGACTCTGGGCATTGGCTGCGGACAGACCAGCCGTGTATTCTCAGCAAGAATCGCATGTCTGCGTGCAGAGGATGCTAAGCTTTCACTAGAGGGGGCAGCACTGGCATCAGATGCATTCTTCCCATTCCGTGATGGTGTAGATGCAGCTGCAGCTTCAGGCATTAAGTGCATTATTCAGCCAGGCGGTTCAATCCGTGATCAGGAAGTAATCGATGCTGCAGACGAGCATGGAATTGCTATGGTATTCACTGGAATGCGTCACTTCAGACACTAATACGGAGCGCACATGAAAGTTTTAATTATCGGAAACGGCGGCAGAGAACATGCTCTTGCATGGAGAGCAGCAAAGTCACCTTTAGCCGAGAAGGTATTTGTAGCACCAGGTAATCCAGGTACTGCAGCTGAGGACAAAATGGAAAACGTTAACATTGCTGTTAACGACATTAAAGGTCTTGTTGAATTTGCTAAAAAGGAAAACATCGGCCTTACCATTGTTGGACCAGAGGCTCCTTTAGTAGAAGGTGTAGTTGACGAGTTTGAAAAGAACGGTCTGAAGATTTTCGGACCTTCAAAGGCTGGCGCTCAGCTTGAAGGCTCAAAGTCATTCACCAAACATTTCCTAAAGCGTCACAATATTCCAACTGCAGCCTATGAAGTATTTACCAAGGCTGATGAGGCTGAGGCATACATCAGAAAGATGGGCGCACCTATTGTTATCAAGGCTGACGGTCTTGCTGCAGGTAAAGGTGTAGTTGTTGCCATGACCGAGGCTGAGGCTATTGAGGCTGTTCACTCAATGCTTGATGAGCATCAGTTCGGTGACGCATCTGCAAGTGTTGTGATTGAAGAGTTCATGGAAGGTGAAGAGGCTTCATTCATTGTTATGTCTGATACCATTAACGCTCTTCCAATGGCAACCTCACAGGATCACAAGCGTGTAGGTGACGGTGATACCGGTCCTAACACAGGCGGCATGGGTGCATACTCCCCTGCTCCAGTTGTTACTGATGATGTATACAAGCGTGTAATGGACAGAATTATCTATCCTACTCTTAAGGGTATGGCTGAAGACGGTATCCCTTACCGTGGATTCCTATACGCAGGACTTATGATTGACAAGGCTGGTAACCCTCGCGTAGTTGAGTTCAACTGCCGTTTCGGTGATCCGGAAACTCAGCCAATCATGATGAGAATGCAGTCAGATTTAGTTGATCTGTGTTTACATGCATGTGATAACGACGGCTTAAAGGGAATGGATATTAAATACGATCCAAGACCTGCTATCGGTGTTGTTCTTGCTGCAGAAAATTATCCAGCTTCACCACGTAAAGGTGATAAAATATCCGGACTTGATCACAAAACTGCAGACGATATCAAGGTATTCCAGGCTGGTACCAAGCAGGTTGGAGAAGATATCGTAACATCAGGCGGTCGTGTTCTGTGTGTAACAGCTTTAGGCGATGACGTAGCCCAGGCACGAGCAAAAGCCTATGAGCACATTAAAAACATTCACTTCGACGGCATGTTCTTCAGAAATGATATTGCATGGAGAGCACTTAATCGATAAATAAAGAGGTATATAAGTGACAGAAGAAATCATAAAACAAGCCATTCTTTTTTGTGTAACTTTTGTCGCTAACCTCTTTGCCAGTGTCTCCGGAGGAGGCGCTGGTTTCATTCAGTTCCCGATGCTGATTCTTCTAGGTCTGCCTTTTGCAACCGCATTGGGAACTCATAAGGTTGCCGTAGTCTTTTTAGGCATCGGAGCCATCTCAAAGAAAAAGTTTGATCCTACCTTTAAATTCGATAAGACTGTTTCCATAATCATGCTGATTGCTGGTTGTACCAGTGTTGTAGCAGGTTCAGTTATCATTGTTTCTGTTCCCTCAGATATTGCACAGATTGTATTGGGATATATCGTGATCGCATCAGGAATCTATACTCTGGTAAAAAAATCCTTCGGTGCCACGAACCTTGAGAACAGATCGAAGCTTAGAACCATAATCGGAACCATCTGCATTATTCTCGTGGGATTATTCTCCGGCTCTCTATCTTCAGGAGCAGGTCTGTTTGCAACACTTACCCTTGCAGGAGTTTTTGGACTTGAACTTAAGCGGGCAATCATGCACACCATGATTTTTGTGGCAACAATCTGGAATGCTGTAGGTGCGGTTACAGTCGGAGCATTAACCTCAATCCAGTGGCAGTGGATACCTGCAATGATAATTGCAGCTTTTACGGGGGCCTATCTTGGAACAACTCTGCTGACAAATCTGCCAACTAAGAAGGTTAAATTCATCTTCTCTATTGTTTCAATTCTGTCCGGTGTAATTCTGATAGCGGAAGGTTACTTTAAGTAGCAAGTGAAATTTGCTGAAAAGCCTGACTCTGCATACAGAGAAACAGAGTCAGATAGATAGGAATGAGGAATGGATTCTAGTCTTTTTCAACAGCAATACCGATATTGCTTACACCATTGTTGAATGCAAGAACCTTAAGTTTCTTTACCAGCTCCTCACCTCTTGAGGATTTTTCAAGCAGCTCGTACAGGGCAACCTGGAAATTAACTTCATCATCAACACTCTGCATTTCACGAAGCTCTTCATCAGAGTATTCCCTATCAGACTCCTGTTCAATCTTACGAACAACACCGCTTAGAGAAGCACGGCTTGCCATCTCGGCCTCTTCGCCCTCGTGCAGAATAATGGCGATAATTGCAGCTGATAAAGATAAGGTTGCATCCAGAGAGAAAAGATCTCCTACAGAAAGGTCATTCTTCTCATCATCCAGCATGTATGGCTCAAATTCATCTAAAACCTTTTCCAGATCGATGGTATTAAACTTATCGGTATGAAACTCCCACAGAGTATCTAAAGTTTTATTGAAGGCATGAATACCGCCACTGATATTCTCTACCTCTGCCCACAGAGCATAATTAGGATACTGTCTTTGTGCCAGTACTAATGCAAATAAGCTCTGACGCCATGGAGACATCTTTGCGAGCATTTCATAAAACTTCTCACCAAAAATCATAAAAAACCTCATAAAAAAACTGTTGGCTAATATTAACACTCAGAGAAAAAAAATAGAAACAAATCTGAAATACGCTGTAGAGATTTTCTTGATGTCTGTCGACAAAAGATGCGAGAAAATTTTAAAAATTTCATTTTCGCTCTTGGAAAAATTGAACTTTACAAATCAATTTTTTTAATTGATTATTAAATTCAAACCGCTTATTTAAGCCTATTTACCATTAAAATAATTTCAGAATTCTTTCTGTATTTTTTACAAAAAATTATAAAAAATTAGATAAAAATTTGCGCTTCGTCATATTTTAATGTATAAACATTAAAAAGTATTTGTAAATTATGGCATTAAGCCACTTATACTGAAGATGTATGATATAATAATAACCAAATACAATAATTTAGCAGAATACAACTAAAGAAGTCTTAACTACCGCAAAAATTACCAGCAGGCATATTGTGCATGTGGGTCGATGAAGGTATCGTGTTGTGGATAGTAGAATTATAAATAAAAAAGACTTCTGGCAAGATATAAGAATGATTTCAGAAGACTACGTTTCAAAAGAGGCGATTGCAAATTCCTCATGGAAGGGACCTCTATCAAAAGGTCACTACAAGGCAATTTTCTCTACTATTGCCCTGGCCTTGTCGCTGGCAATCGCTACCAACCAGAATATATACAGTTTTTCAGGATTCTCATCTGAAGAATCAGTGCCTGAAAATAATGAAGTAATCGCCAGCAATGTTGCAGAACCAGACGAAGAAATTCCTCTGGCTCAGGCTTTTGGCATTACCTCAAACAAATCAAAAGATCAGTTCGAAAACTATGATGATACTTTAAATGAGGCAGAACTTGCTGACTCAGATGATCAGCTGGATAAGGAAGTCTCAGCTCTTGCATCTAAAACAGATAAGGCAGATGCGGAAACATTCGGCGCCAAATGGGTTACTGAGAATGTACAGAAAGGCGACAGTATTTCATCTCTATTCGAAGACCTGAACATTCCAGCTTCAACACTGGCAACTATCATCGAGAACAATAAGCCTGAATCAAAGAAAATCAATTCTCTGAAGATCGGCGAAAAGCTATCCTTCCTGGTTGACAGCAATGGTGAACTTATTGTTTTCATAAAGCCAATCTCTGACAAGGAACAGCTGCGTTTCTACAAGGTTGATAACACCGGTAAATTCGCCTGCACCACAGAAAAGCTCGGCTCCTATGTAATGGATGATGATGCTGTTAGTGCAGCAAAGGCATTGGCAGAGGCTCCTTCAGCCAAAACAGATACCAAGATTGTTGCATCTGCAGAAAAGCAGGCAGTACCTTCTGTCGCAGCAGAACAGAAAGAAAAGAAAGAAGTTCCTGCCGGCAACAAGAGAGGTCGTCTGGTTGTTGTTACCATCAACAAGGGTGAGACCTTCTCAACCGCTGCTAATCATGCAGGTATAACCTATACAGAAATCAACAGAATTCTTCAGATGTTCAAGGGTAAGATCCAGTTCTCAAGAAATATTCAGGCTGGTGATACTATGAGAGTTCTGTTTACCGATTCAAACGGTAAGGGAAAGATTTGCGCTGTTGAGTTCCAGCTTGCAAGAGGCGGCAAGATCGCCAGCTACCTGAATACAGCAGATGGCAAGTATTATGATGAAAAGGGACTGAATGCGACTCATTCATCATTCTCAAGATTCCCATTCAGATCTCGTGTGAGGGTTACTTCACAGTTCAACCCTTCAAGAAAGCATCCTGTAACAGGTATACGTCGTCCACATAACGGTGTTGACTTCGGTTTACCAGTAGGTACCATGGTAACAGCTCCAGCTGATGGTATTGTTGATAAGGCAACCTTCTCAAGATCTGCCGGTTACTGGTTAACCATCCGTCATACAGGTGGTCTATCAACTGTTTATATGCACTTATCAAAGATTAACGTAAGACCAGGACAGAGAATTAAGCAGGGTACTGTAATTGCCCGCTCAGGTAATACCGGTTTATCTACAGGTCCACACCTGCACTATGAAATCCGTGTAAACGGCCGTGCGGTAAATCCTCTGCGTATTAATCTTGATAACAGAAACTACAACATTAACAGTAAAGCACGTAAAGCTTTCGCAGCATCTGT
The DNA here is from genome assembly GCA_017959135.1 of Succinivibrio sp. GTDB lineage: Bacteria > Pseudomonadota > Gammaproteobacteria > Enterobacterales > Succinivibrionaceae > Succinivibrio. The sequence goes on from JAGDBH010000171.1 coordinate 5,774, forward strand.
TCAAAGATACAAGAAAGAATTACATCAGAGCAATCTGATCGCTAAGCGTTAAGAAATTCCTTCTAAATTGTGCACTTAGGATTTTCTCCTAGTGCACAAATATTGCCCCCCTCAACTTTTATATCAAAAACACTTTTTCTAATATTCTGTATTTTCAGATTATTTTTTTTTCAATATTTACATAAATCAGAATTTCTGAAAATCTTTAGCAGATTTTTATGAATATTTGATCTTCTCTCCAATCACAACTAATACATTTTTTTCGGCGTAATAATCAGAAAAAACTCCTCTATAATCATTAATGAGAATTGATATTATTTAATAAAAAATAGTCGATGAGGTATGTGATATGTTAACCGCAGAAGATATCCTGCGCATTGGAGAAGGTGTCGCAGATACAGAAGTTACTACAGCAAAAGAAGTACATTTAAATCAAAAGGTTGTACCAAGAGAGGTATTTGAAGAAGACGAAAGCTTTGATGTACCAGAAGCTTATATTTCCCCTGATTTAAAATCTATGATTGATGTTGCTCAGACGGAGATTAATAAGATTAAGGCAATTGGTATGACTCAGTATCTGAAGACCAAATCAGATGCAAAAACAAAGTCGGTTATCAAGATTTAGAGAGTGTGTGTGAGAAAAAGGGATTCCGCGTTACAAAATAACGCGGAATATTTTTTTAAACTGCTGAAGCTTCTGTAAACTTCCAGGTCGCATTGTCCTCAGATAATAGAGCATATCTGTGAACCCCCAGAAGTGTTGAACGATGACCTACACTAATCATAATAGTATCAGGCAGATTGTCCTTTAAAAGCTTATAGGACTTATGCTCAATGTTCTCATCCATTGCAGAGCTGGCCTCATCTAAGAACAGCATCTGAGGCTTAATCAGAAGA
>JAGDBH010000021.1 GCA_017959135.1 Succinivibrio sp.
CTGCCATTCACCAGAAATATGTACACTCCACATGGCTCAGAATACAAGAGACTGGAGTTTGAAGGCAATCATCATTCCCATGATCCAGAGCGCTTCAACTACTACCACGATTACTTCGTAAAGCATCCGGTTTATACCATCGGCGGTCCAACCTTCCATTTCGTAAAGGAAGCCATGAAAAAACAGCTCGAGCTTTTCAGGGATAAGTTTGAATTCACCGTTCCCGTTCTCTGTCAGAGTGCTGGTGATGACAAGGTTGTTTCAACAAAGGAAGCTCAGAGATTCTTTGAGAAACATGCAAATGACCCTGTTCCACCTAAATTTGAAGTAATTGAGAATGCTTATCACGATATTATTAACGAAAGTGACGAATTTAGGATAAAATCTCTAACCAAAGCATTAGATTTTTTATTCAAAAATTAGGAACTATTAAATGTCAGAAAATGCAGAGAATCCTGCAATCAATGACGAGAATAAAATTCCCGTTAATATCATTACAGGTTTTTTAGGAAGTGGTAAGACAACTTTATTAAATCACTGGGTAAATTCAGAAGACTTTAAGGACACTCTGGTTCTGATTAATGAATTCGGAGATGTCGGTCTTGATCATGAGCTTGTTGAATCTGTTGATTCTTCAGTTGTTCTGCTGCAGTCAGGCTGTATCTGCTGCTCTCTTCAGGGTGCTCTGGTTGACTCTCTAGCAACCAACTTCATCAAGGCTCAGCGTGGTGATATCCCTAAGTTCAAGCGTGTAATCATTGAGACTACCGGTCTTGCTGATCCATCAGGCGTTATCGGCACCTTAAACGGAGACGATTTCCTTTTAGATCACTACTATCATGACGGTACCATTACCGTACTTGACGGTATGTTTGTACGTGATCAGCTAAAGAAGCAGTATGAGGCTGTAAAGCAGATTGCTCTTGCTGATATTGTTATCGTAAGTAAGACTGATCTGATTGAATCAGACGAGCTTGATGCCATCTACGAGATTACTGCCAAGATTAATCCTGCTGCAAAGGTATTCCCAGCAGTTAAGGGTAATATCTCACCAAAGATCCTTTTTGATATCGGACCTTACAAGAATGCAGATCAGGCATTTGATAAGAAGGTTACCTCATGGCTAAACTTCAAGTCACCTAACCTGGCTTCATCAATCAGACCTGCTACCGTTAATTCAACCATTGGTGTATCCAAGCCTAGAATTATCGCCCATTCAGATATTGATTCATTCTGCATGGAGTTTGATAAGCCAATCGAGGCTCTGGCCCTGCTTTCAGGAATCAGCACTGTACAGGAACAGTACGGTGACTCTATTCTTAGAATCAAGGGAATCATTGATCTTAAGGATCAGGAAAAGCCAATTGTTATCCATGGTGTTCAGGGTAATCTATACCCTCTATCTGAGCTTCACAGCTGGCCTAATGGACAGAGACACTCTCAGCTGGTGTTTATCTGCAGAGCAAGCGTAATGGACCAGATAAAGCACATGTTTAAGCAGATTATGGAGAATCCTGATTCTGCAGCAATTTCATACTATCAGCAGATGATTGATGGTATCGAGAGAGCAGATGACTATTAATCTGAAGGTACATAGCTAATCCTATTAGGCCTGAATTTTTTCAGGCCTTTTCAATTAATTATCAACTCTTCGACCTATCCTGCAACCTAATCGTCCTTAACCACCTATACTTTAGGGTACATGCCCTTTTCTTTAATTGATTCTCAGAGTGATACACAGGACATTTATATGAAGTTTAAATTATCTCATTTAGGTATACTTGCCCTTCTGCTTGCAGGTTCTCCAGTAACAGTAAATGCTGATGAACAGAAAAGTTTAGATGTTTTTTACTATTCTCTTACTGATCAGTACATAGCTACTTTCAAAAAGGATATTGATGCATGAGCCAAGAAAATGAATATCTCCCTGGAATCCTTTGATGCTAACAATGATTCAGGAACCCAGGAACTTCAGATTGCAAACTCACTGTCTGACAGTAAAGCCAAGATTGTTAATCTGGTTAGTCCAGAATTAACCGAGACAATTATTGATAACTGCAAAAAGAATAACCTGAGAGTTATCTTCTTTAATCGTCAGCCTGATATAAAGCTTCTGGATGGCTATTCAAAAGCCTGGTATGTTGAAGGTGACTCAATGCTTGCAGGTCAGATGCAGGCAGAGATGATTATCAGTTATATAAAGGCTAATCCTCAGATAGACCGAAATAAGGATGGCAGAATCGCAGCCATTATCCTGAACGGCCCGCAGGATCATCAGGCAACATATCTTCGAACCTCCTCGGTTACAGTTAATCTGTTATCTGCATACAACAATATTGATATAACAAAGTTAACTGGTGATTTTGACAGTTTAAAAGCCAGAGGTGAACTGGAGAACTATGTTCTCAACAATGGCATAGATAAAGTTGAACTTATCATCAGTAACAATGATGCCATGGCACTAGGTGCAATCTCTGTGCTTAACAATGAAGGCTTCA
>JAGDBH010000172.1 GCA_017959135.1 Succinivibrio sp.
TAAATACTCAAGCTTAGATATAATAGCCTTTAACTCGCAAATACCGTCACCGTTGCTGTCCTTGAAGGATTTTGGATAAATCTGATATGCAATTTTTCCATGCCACCAGTTTAATTTCATTTGTTATATACTCCATTAACCATATTTATGGGCAGAGTATACATTTTTTGTTTTAGGTAAAATAGTGAACTATATTGTTTTTATATACACAGAATTGACTTTTTATCTAACTATAGATACAGTCTGTATGTTAAAATCTCTTTATAAAACAATATGGTTTTATGTTTATATAGTGTGATTAATATGCTCTGAAATGACTGTATATATCTGATGAATTTCTACTTAATTTATGAAATCTATCACAGATTAACTACACTGTATTGATATTTTGAAATAGTTAAGCCGCAGTCATGATTTTGCTATATACTTTGCACACTGATTTTTGGTGTGTGATATGAAGCAGTTACTGTCCTATTTTAAAAAGAATCTTGATCTGAACATTGCTCTGATCCTTGCAGTTGTCTCCTCATTCGGACCTAATGTCTCACTTGAGAGAATAGAAGAGGGGCTTAACCTTAGAATCCTGGTTCTGCTGTTCTGTCTTATGATTGTGGTGGCAGGTTTCAGAAAGCTCGGTGTTCTGGACTATCTGTATAAGAAGTGTTTTAAGTTTGTCTACGATGCCAGATCCCTGTCAAGACTGTTTGTTTTTGTCTGCTTCTTTTTCTCCATGGCTGTAACCAATGATGTAGCGCTGATTATCTTTGTGCCTCTGGCCATCAAGGCTCTGCAGGATTTAGGTCGTGACGATCTTATTATCCCTGTGGTATCTCTTCAGACCATTGCCGCAAATGCCGGAAGTATGCTCACACCTGTAGGCAATCCTCAGAACCTCTTTATATACAGTTTCTATCATTACGATCTTCTGGAGTTTGTAAGGGTAACCGGACCTGTATTTACAGTCTGTGCGGTACTTTTATATATCTTTACCGTCTTTATTGATAAAAGTCCTCTTACTTTAAAGGAACAGCTTACAACTCCATTCAAGCCTTTTCGAACCGTTGCCTTCATTATGCTTTTCATTCTGTGTCTGATGGCGGTTTTAAGAATTATCGATGTCTATTCCATGGCCTGGATTGTTGTCTGCTCAGTTGCCGTAGTGGACAGAAAGATGTTCAGACAGGCTGACTACAAGCTCCTGCTGCTCTTTGTATTCCTCTTTATCTTTGTAAGTAATATCTGTACCTATGCCATGGTTGCCGATGTGGCTCATCACTTTGTCAAAAACTATGAGTACTTTGTATCCCTGTGTCTGTCCCAGATCATAAGTAACGTTCCTGCAACAGTTATGCTTGCAGAGTTTGCCATGGATTCAGACAGTCTGTTAAAAGGTGTGAATGTCGGCGGTATGGGAACCTGTGTTGCCTCAATGGCATCTCTGATTTCTCTTAAGGCCTATATGAAGGTTGACGGTTCACGTCCTCTCTACTACTTAAGAAAATTCACCAAATACAACATTAAGTTTCTGTTTGTACTGGTACCGATTCATATTCTGTTCCCTTCAATTTTCTAGGAGACAAAAAAATTCACATTTAAAAGGTATATGCAAGTATAATGTAGACAGTTTTAATGGAGCATTTTATACATGGCATTATCTTTTTTTGCGACCTGTCCTAAGGGATTGGAAAGTCTTTTACTTAATGAACTTATTGATTTAGGTGCTAAAGATGCTAAGGAAACCGTAGCAGGTGTATCCTTCAAAGGTGACTTTACTACAGGTATGAGAACCTGTCTGTGGTCCCGTTTTGCATCCCGCATTCTACTAGAGCTGTCAGAGTTCTTCTGCGAGACCGACACTGAGCTTTATATCGGTGCCAACGGTGTTGCCTGGGAGAAATACTTTGATAAGAGCAATACCATTTCAGTAAGTTTCTCAGGAACCAATTCCTCCATCCGTAACACCCAGTACGGTGCTCTGAAGGTTAAGGATGCCATCTGTGACCGTATGCAGAAGACCTTGGGCGGAAGACCTGATGTTGACAGGGATAATCCTGATGTGGTCATCAACTGTCACTTAGACAAGAAGGGCAGTGCCAATATTCTTCTGGACCTTTCAGGTAAGGCTCTGTTAAAGAGAGAATATCACCGTGGTACCGGTGCCGCTCCACTAAAGGAGAATCTGGCTGCTGCCATGATTAAGCGTTCGGGCTACAACAACGAGAACTTCCTGGACCCTATGTGCGGTTCAGGTACTCTACTGTTTGAGGCTGCTTCATTTGCAACCGATACAGCTCCAGGTCTTCGCCGTGAGCACTTTGGTTTCTTTGCTCTAAAGCAGTTTGACCGTGAGATCTGGCTTTCACTTGTAGAAGATGCCCGCGAGAGAAGCCGCAAGGGAATTGAGGCTGCTGTTCGCAAGGGAATTCAGATTATCGGTTTTGACCTTGATGACAGAATTGTAACCATCGCCAATGAGAATGCTCAGAAAGCAGGCTTTGCCGACCTTGTA
>JAGDBH010000173.1 GCA_017959135.1 Succinivibrio sp.
GATAATCTAGAAGGATTACTTGCTTCAGAGAAGCTTGACCGTTACCTTCAGTTCTATTATTCAACTCCTCTGATTTACATCGATCACAGCAAAAAGCTCGCCGTAAGTCATGCCGGAGTTTATCCTATGTGGGATCTTGAAGAGGCTCAAAAGCATTCGGATGCCTTTGCCGCAGTACTGGCCGATCCTCTGACACGTAAACTCTTTCTTTCAAATATGTATGCCGATCATCCTGTCAGCTATACAAAAGAACTTGAATACAGCGATCTTAATTACTGGAGATTTATCGTTAATGCATTCACCAGAATGAGACTTTGCGATAAAAAACTGAACCTTGACTACGGGCATTCAGACTGTTCACTAAAGGAAGCTGAAAAGGATCATCTGTATCCATGGTTTAAGTACGGTAAACCTTACATGTACAGGAATTCAGCATATACTCTAGCATTCGGTCATTGGGCTGCACTAAACGCAGAATGTAATGAAAAGAATATTATCGCACTTGATACAGGTTGCGTGTGGGGAAACAAGCTAACCTGTCTTTGTGTTGAAAACGGCAAAAAAACTACCGTCAAATCAGGAGTGAAAATCGAATTCAGTTCAATGAAGAAAAGCAGTTAGACTCTTTTCCAGGTTTCAAATACGTATTCAAAACCACAGCTTTCAGAATAGAAAGATTCACTTTCTTCAAGTTTGAACGGATAAGATGTGAAATCAGGGAATCTGGTGTCACCATCAACAGATTTTCTGATTCTTGTAAGATGAAGAACAGAGGCCAGAGGAAGGGCCTCTTCATACATGCGGGCACCGCCAATAACCATCAGAGTCTTATCAGCGACAAGTTCAATAGCTTCCTTAAGACTCTTTACGACAACCAGACCTTCAACCTTCTTGTCAAATGTTGAACTTACCATGATATTCAGACGATTTGGTAGAACACGTCCGATTGACTCAAAAGTTCTTCTGCCCATCACTACAGGGTGACCTGTAGTGATTGCCTTAAAATGTTTAAGATCTTCAGATAAATGCCAAGGAATTTCTCCTTTATTACCAATTACATAGTTATCAGCAAGTGCAACAATTATCTGAATATCTGCCATTTTTATGCCTTATAAATAAACTCTGGACCTTCTTCTTCATCATCGAAATCGTCATCGAAATCATCATCAAAACGATTCTCTGGAAGTTCAGGCTCTGTCCATACAAAGTTCTCAGCCTTAGGCTTCTCAGGCGCCTGCTGCTCTTTGAGTTTAACCTCATCAACAAGATCCTGCAGTGCATAAAGCAGCTCAGGTACACCGGTCTTATTCAGTCCGGAAATAATGAAGGTCTTCTCAGGCTTAACCTCAACAGCATCAATAATGCGCTGAAGAGTCTCCTGAGCCTCTTCTTCGGTACCCAGATCAACCTTGTTGGCAACAAGCCAGCGAGGCTTATTGTATAGCTCGTGAGCATACTGCTTAATCTCGTTCTCGATAACCATAACGTTATCTACAGGATCTGACTCATCCACAGGATGGACATCAACTAAATGAACAAGAACTCGACAGCGCTCAAGATGCTTTAGAAAACGGTGACCTAAACCAGCACCTTCTGAAGCACCTTCAATCAGACCAGGAATATCTTCAATAACAAAAGATCTTCCCTCTGAGGTCTTAACAACACCTAATGAAGGAACAAGAGTTGTGAA
>JAGDBH010000174.1 GCA_017959135.1 Succinivibrio sp.
TCAAGTATACTTCCGTTGATTCTTCTTTTCAGATAGTCATTTACACTCTGGGATGACTCATCCGTATCACACTGTTCTGACCTTATGGAAAAAAGAAAATATACAGCCACAGATGCCAGGGAAAGAAATCCTAGTGAAATCAGAATTAACGGGAAAATACCTGTGTATTTAACCGCAGTTGCGGTGATCATAGGACCGATAATTGAACCTGCACTTGATCCTGATGCTGCAATGGCAAAGAGTCGCCTGCTCTGAGATGGTTTCAGAATGTCATTTAGAACACTCCAACCTAAAGAAATCACAGCAAGATTGTAGACAGAAAGCCAGACATAAAATGTTCTTCCGGTAGTTACAGGAGCTATTTCATGCGCTATCAGATAGGCAAAAAATAGAAGATTAGCTCCGAAAAAAGAGAATACAACAGGAAGTATTATCTTTCTTGAAATTTTTCCCAGGACGTAAAAATAAGGGATCTGTACGGTAATAGAAACAGCAAAGGTTGCTGTGAATAACCACTGAAGACTATTTACACCGCTGGTAATACCCATGGTGTCTCGTACAGGACGCAGAACAGAGTAGGAACAGAAAATACAGAAAAAAAGCAGAAATGCTAACACAGCATAACTTCCTTCTTTTTTCTTAAGGTTCAGGACTCTGTCCAGAAAAGACTCCAGGTTCATAGGCAGTTTGCTTCTCATCGGGGTTCAGTTCTGCATCAAAAATAATTACTGCTCTTTAATTAAAACACATCTTGCAGAGTTGATTTTGAACATATGCCACTAATCGCAATCTTAACAGGATTTTATGCCCTCGTTATGCAACGTCTTTAAACCTAACAAGCTGTTTCCTTTCTATTAATTTATGTAAAGGAAACAGCTAAGAGTTCTGTTACAACGACATCTTTAGAATTGCAACAACATCCTTTTCTTCCAAAGTTGCCAAAGCACTAAGTTTTCCCTGACCGAAAAAGCCATTGCAGCAGTTGTGGGCCATTACTTCAAATTTTGAGTCATCAATACCAAGATCAGATAATTTGGATGGCAGTCCGAAGGTCTCAAAATATAGCTTAGCCAAAGCATCTGCAGTAAGTCTTGCTCCTTCCTTAGCTTCAAGTCCTGACTTAACGTTCAGGCAGTTAACTCCAAGACGGTAGATAACAGGTGCAGTTTCGTCATTTACGATATAGCGCAGATAGTTAGGAGTCAGAATTGCCAGTCCATGTCCGTGAGTAATATCATAGAATGCTGATAATTCATGCTCGATTGCATGGAGAATAGGACACTGCATTACTCCGCAGTACATGAAGTCATTTAATGCCCACGAAGAGGCCCACATCAGATTTGCTCTTGCATCGTAATCAGAAGGATTCTCAAGTGCGATAGGGGTATATTTAATGACAGTTCTAAGTACTTCCTCTTGTATATTTACAAGCATTTCCATCTGCTTCTGCTTAGACAGATAGGCAACATCGAAGATGTGGGACATGATATCGGCACTGCCGGATGCTGTCTGATATTTACTTACAGAGTAGGAAATCTTAGGATCTTCAAATGAAACCTTTGGTCTGATATTTTCGTGCATCAGTCCACTCTTTATATTGAGATCCATATTACTTAATACTGCACCAGTATCCATTTCAGAACCTGTTGCGGATAAGGTAAGAACAGTCACTATTGGCAATGTTTTTTCAATTGGATATTTGCCTTCTACAAGATCCCAGACATTATCTGTCTTAGAAAATACAGTTGCAGAAATTCCCTTTGAACAGTCAATTGTGGAACCGCCACCTACAGCAAGAATTGCACTTATATTATTCTCACGGCAGATCTTTACACCCTTGTTTACAGTGGTGTGGCGAGGATTAGGTTCTACTCCGCTAAGTTCAAAAAATTCAATTCCTCTGTTCTTTAAATTACTGGTGATTTTGTCATAGAGTCCATTTTTCTTGATGGAACCGCCGCCGTATACCAGCAGAACCTTTTTTCCGAAATTAAGCAGCTCAGGAGCAAGATTCTCTAGAGTTTCATCTCCAAAATATACCTTGGTAGTATTCTGAAATTTAAACTTCATATTTTCCTCTCATTTTATTGTGTCGTAACAGTAATAAAATCTTCGCTGTAGGCATTAAGGCTGCAGTGGACCGTAATAGTAGGAGGCAGTTGCACCGCCATCTGCTAAAAATGTTGAGCCTGTAATAAAAGCTCCTTCATTGCCTAAGAGCAGTTTGGCTATGGTTGCAATCTCATCTGCGGTTCCCGGTCTTCCTGCGGGACATTTTTTAAACATGTTCTTATAAAAATCTCCACGCGGACCATTGAACTCATCTATAGCCAGAGGAGTAACAATTATGCCAGGAGCAATTGCATTTATTCTGGCGCTTCTCTCTCCCCAGCGTACAGCCTCGTACATTACTCTTTTCTCATTGCAGCGTTTGGCAAGCTGATATGCATGAAGCGTATCTTTTATATTTTCTTTTTTGAGAACATCTAATGATAAAAGTTCTGATGGAGCTGTTGTTGCAAGTTCCCGATCCTGCTGAGGAGTAAGCTGAGGCATTCTGAATCCTGACTGACTGGAAATTGTTACGCCTGAACCTCCTTTAGCAATCACCTTTCCAACTTCCTCTAAAAGAACTGCTGTACCATAGAGATCAACCTTAAGAATAGTTTCAACAGAAGCCTGAGAAGGAGAAACACCTGCTCCATTCACCAGGTATTTTATTTCTCCAAATTCAGATGCTTTTGCTATGAACTTTATAATTGAATCTTTACTTGAAAGATCCATTGTCTCAGGTTCAACGTCAAAGCCTGCTTTATTCATAATGTCAGCAATTGCTTTGCAGTTATCTGGATTCTTATCTCCTAATACTATTTTTTTTCCAAAGCCGGTACGCCTTGCTATAGCCATACTTATCTGACCAGCTCCTGTTACAAGCATTACTTCCTGTGTCACATTTCACCTCTATTTTTCAAGTGATGACATAAACTTCTTAACTTCGGTTTCCGCAAATGAACGATCGTTCTGTACCTGACTACCCTTTAGTGCAAAACCAGATAAGACTTCTGCTGTTCTGTATTTATCTTTCAGTCTTAAATCAAAGCCTGCCAGTCCGCTTCCCTCATGGGTAGCAAATGGAATCACTGTTTTTCCGTTTAAATCATTTTTTTCAAAGAAGGTGTACATAATCATCGGATAATCGCCCCACCATACAGGAGAGCCAATGTATACGGTGCTGTAGGAACTAAGATTTTCTATTTCACCGATGTACTCAGGACGAAGTCCCTTTTCCTTTTCATCTCGTGCCAGTTCTGTCAGTTCACGATAAGGAATGTTGTAGTTATTTTTCTTAGGTTTTACTTCGAAGGTATCTGCATTGAGTTCTTTTGCAATTATTTTTGCCACAATTGCAGTATTTCCTTCTGTTATATTTCCGTTAAACTGGTTTCCTGTTCTGGAAAAAAAGACAACCAGTACGTCAGAAGCTGTTGCCTGAGATATGTAAAATAAAGAAAGTAGGCCTGTAATCAATAAAGCGCGCAGAAACTTTAACATATGGACCTTCTCCTCAACTTCAGATAAGATTTTTCTGTGCCCATGCAGAGACTAATTCAAAGGAATCAGGCGCAGAGCTCCCCAAAACAGCCAGACCCTCACCGATTTCTGCTCCGTGACAAAGGTTCTTTAAGGTACGAACTGAACTGCCAAGACCGCTGCCTTCATGCGTCATTACTGAAAAGACTTTCTTTCCTGTAAAATCGAGCTTCTCAAGCTGAGTCATGACGGCACATGGAAAGGTTCCCCACCAGCATGGACCTGCTATTACAATGTTTTTGTACTCTGAAATTGAATCTACGTATTCAGTAAGCTCTGGTCTTGAGTTGTTTTTCAGTTCCTCTTTTGCTTCCTCTGTACAGGTGGTGTAGTCATCGCTGTACTTCTTTACTGTTTTTATCTCAAACAGATCTGCTCCAACCGCTTTTTTTATAAATTCGGCAACATATTCGGTGTTACCTTTCTTAAGGTTAACAATTGAACCGCGAGAATAATTCTGACCTTTTCTTGAGTAGTAAATAACGAGTGTCTTATCCATATATCACCTCTCTTTTAATAGAAAGAATAGATTTGTTTTCATGAACAATCAATTTGATATAAAGGCTTTATTGATAAGTATTAATTATCAATTTATACTTCATTAATGGAGGAGAGAGTATGCTTTTACGTCAAATGAAATACTTTAAAGCTGTCGTGGATCATAAGAATTTTTATGATGCTGCCGAGGCATGTAATATTTCTCAGTCAGCAATTTCACAACAGATAAAAGCATTGGAAGATGAGTTGGGAGTTCTGCTTTTAAGACGGCATAACAGAACCTTCTCTCTGACAGAAGCAGGGGAATTGTTTTATCGAAAATCAACAATTATTCTGTCTGATGTAAACGTCCTTCTATCAGACATTAGACGACAGGTTCAGCATAAAGATGAAAGCCTCAGAATCGGTTATCCTGTAAATTTTGCAGATGAACAGATTATCAACAGTGTTTCAGTGTTTAAAAACAGATATCCTGATGCGATCCTTGAGCTTGAAATCGGTAATCATGAAAAGTTATACGAGCTATTAAAAACAGGAAAAGTCGATATTGTAATCAATGACCAGCGACGAGCCTTTTCAGATGATTACCTCAATATTGAACTGGCGCACTTTCCTCTGAGTGTCGAGATATCAATGTATCATCCTTATGCAACTTTAGATGTTGTAGAAATTGAGGATCTAAAGAATTTTCCTTGTATTCTTATTGCAGATAAATCTCAGGAAGAGACAGAATTTACCTATTATCACGATATCATTGGCTTTGTAGGTGACTTTTTATTTGCCAGAAATCTGAATGAAGCTAGACTTATGGTAACTTCAGGTAAGGGGGTCATGCCGGTCGAGGGAAGAGTAACAGTTCCAAATATTTCTTCTACGGTAAAAAGGTTAAGCCTTCTGAAAAATGGACAGATTATCAACAGAAAATACTGTGCTTTTAGTAAAAAGTCTCCTACAGGATATCACGTCCTTGAGTTTATTGAGGAGCTGAAAAAACAGTTTCAAAATCAATAAATAAAGAATAGAGCGTATTACTGTTTTTTCTGCTATTTAACTCTTAAATTTGTTTTGCAGTTAAGAATGATAAATAGCAGAAAGCAAAGAGATATCAGAATCTCTGGCACCTAATCTTCTTTGTGAACATCAAAATTTGCAAGTAACCATTCTCCAACACCTGGATTATCAGGATTATGAATTCCTTTTTCCTGATTAAGATTCTGTATCGTTTTCATTTCATCATCAGATAGTGAAAAATCAAAAATCTCAAGATTTTCCTTAATTCTTTCTGTGTGAGTCGATTTAGGCAGAATGATCACTCCCATCTGATTTTCAAAGCGTAAAACAATCTGGGCAGCTGTTTTGTGGTATTTTGTCGATAATTCTTTTATCACATGGTTATCGAGCAGAAGTTTGTTTCCCTGATAAAGAGGGGCCCATGCTTCAATAAGAACCTTGTTTTTATCCATCAGAAGACCTAGTTCCTTCTGCTGCATCATAGGATGGTATTCAACCTGATTAACGGCAGGCATAACGTTAAAACAGTCTTTGAACTTTTTCCAGATCTTAACTGTCATGTTGCTTACACCGATTGACTTAATCTTTCCTGCTTTCTGAGCTTCTTCCATTGCTCTCCAGGCCTCATCAACCTTGCCGTATGGCTGGTGTATCAGGTATAAATCGATATAGTCTAGGTTAAGCTTTTCAAGTGATTTATCAATTGCTTTAACAGCATCGGCATAGGCATAATCCTGTAGCCAGAGTTTACTGGTAACAAAGATTTCATCGCGCTTAATACCAGAATCATTTACCGCTTTGCCGACTTCTTTTTCATTGAAGTAGGCAACTGCAGTATCAATGTGTCTATATCCTAGATTCAGGGCTTCCTTTACCGCCTTGTATGTAGAACCGTCGGCAGGTATCTGGTAGGTTCCAAAACCAATTGCAGGTATCCTGTTACCGTCATTTAATGTAAATGTCTGCATAAAAAACTCCCGTTTCTTTAATCATGAATTCTGTGGCTACCTATACTGATGGCGATATCAGGATTCATTTCATCGTAGATGGTGCTTTTCTTTGTATCCAGTTTTTTGATGCTTAAGAGCTCTTCATCATCAAGCTTAAAGTCGAAAATATCAAAGTTAGATATGATTCTTTCTTTATGTGATGATTTTGGTATCACAGGAATATTTCTCTGTAGCAGCCAGCGCAGCATTACCTGAGCTGTGGTTTTGTTATGTTTTCTGGCAATTTGTTCCAGGAGATCGTTTTTAAATACGTTATTGTTGCCTTCAGCGAAAGGAGACCACGCTTCATGTACGATGTTATGCTTCTCCATGAAATCATGTGCTTCCGTCTGCTGAAGCCACACATTTGTTTCTATCTGATTTACTGCAGGTATAATTTCATTGTGAGTGAAGAGATCCGCTAGTCTTTCATTCCAGAAACTTGTAACTCCAATGGCTCTGATTCGACCTTCCTTATAGAGTCTTTCCATTGCTCTCCAGGAACCGTAGTAATCTCCATAAGGCTTATGAATTAGGTACAAATCCAGAACATCCAGCTTCAGCTTTTTCATAGAGGAATCGAAAGCTCTTAGAGTGTTGTCATAGCCATGATCCTGTACCCATAGCTTGGTGGTTATAAATAACTCAGAGCGATTGATTCCGCTTTGTGAAACAGCCTCTCCTACAGCATCTTCATTGAAGTAAGCTGCGGCGGTATCTATCAGGCGATAGCCTGTTTCAAGAGCATCATTTACTGCCTGTACTGCATCCTTGTGCTCAGGAATCTGAAAAACACCAAAACCCAGCATAGGCATCTTTACGCCATTGTTTAATGTAATATATTCCATTTTGTTTCCTTGTTATTTCTTCAAGTAAGCAGCTAGTGCAGGTGTTAAAAAATTTGAGATGTAACTTTTTACCCTGCCAGATCCGATTACCTGACTATCCGACATACACCAGATAGTCATCAGTCCATATAGCTGCGCGTTTATCTGCACCGTAAAATCCTCGATAGGGAAATATTCCGATAATTCTCCATGTCTTACCGCGTCAGCAAATACTGAATACAAAGCCTTATTGTCATACTGGTATTTTGTAAACTGAGGTTCTTCAGGCATTGGCAGAGGTTTTATGTTATTTCTTGTCCACTGCCTGCATGTTTCAATGCCGGCTCTTTCAATTGCCAGAAGAAAGTTTTCACAGTAATACTCAAGTCTTTCGATCAAAGTTTTATCTTTCATCTTGATAACTGTCTGCGCCAGAATATAGAAATCCAGTTTGTTGAGTTCTGAAATAACATCTTCTTTCTTTTTGAAGTAAGTATAAAAAGAACCGGTACTTACCTTAGCTTCCTTTGTTATTTCGATGATTGAGATTTCATCAAATCCTTTTTGGGATAAGAGCTTTTTTGCTGCATTAACAATTTTCTTTTTTGTTTCCAATGCATCCTGCTGGCGTTTTGTTAGCTTTTCACTCATGATGACTCCTTTTTTGTATATTATAATATATGTTGAATTAAATTCAATGAATGTAATTCACCATACACACTCTCTTCTTTTTTTGATGAAAAACAGATGATTCTGTACGACAGCTTATTATTTGAAAAAAAAAAGACAGTCATACAGACTGTCTTTTCTAGGTATATAATTTTTACCACTTTGGTTTCTGCAGTGCACTCTTGTACAGAGTTTCATACTGAACACAGCTGTCAGACCAGTTGAAGCGAACCTTCATTGCATTCTGCTTGATTCGTTTCATCTCTGCATTATTCTCAAGATACAGAATCAGAGTTCTTCTTAAGCAGGACAGCAGTTCCTCAGAATTAGGATCCTTGAAGATAAAGCCAGTGCCGTTCTCACGATCAGTGTCATAGTCAACAACAGTATCCTGTAGACCACCCACCGCACGCACGATAGGAAGAGTACCGTATGCCAGAGAGTAAATCTGGTTTAGACCGCAAGGCTCGAAGATTGAAGGCATCAGGAAGAAATCTGCTGCAGCCTCAATCTGGTGAGCAAGCATATTGTCATAAACAGACTTGAAGACCATCTTTCCAGGATGTCTATTTGCAATTTCCTCCATCTGTTTCTGCAGTGCAGGATCACCGGTACCTTCGATGACAACCTGAACCTTATGCTGCAGGAATCTGTCAAGAATAGGAATAAGCAGACCGATACCTTTCTGATCAGTCAGACGGGCAACCATACCGTACATTGGGGTATCACCCATCTCAAAGCCAAGCTTACGCTGGAAAAGGTATTTACCAAGGATCTTCTGATCAACGGTATTTACTTCATAACGTATTCTCAAAAACTGGACAGTAGCTGTATCCCAGTCAGAGTAGTCACAGCCGTTGATGATACCTGACAGATCCATCTGTCTGTCAATAAAGTTCTGGGTCATACCGTGACCGCCGATGTATGAGGTTAATTCCTTGGCATAACCAGGAGAAACGGTATTAATCTTATCTGCGTAGAATACACCACACTTTAAGAAGTTAATGAATGAACCCTGTGAAACTTTGTCATTGTAGATACCACTGATTTCTGGGAGATAGGAAATCTGGGATCTGTCAAATACACCCTGGAATGCTCCATTATGAATGGTGATCACTGAGCGTGATTTCTCAAAGAATGGATCATGAGCATATTTGATGCGTAACAGCATAGGTGCAAGACCGGTATGCCAGTCGTTACAGTGGAGAATATCAAACTGGAAACCGATAATTCTTGCTGTTTCAATTGCTGCGGCAGAGAAGAATGCATAGCGATAACCGTTGTCGGCATAAGCCTCATTGTTGTCGCCATACATTGATGTTCTGTCGAAATACTGTGGACAGTCGATCAGCAATACTTCAACCTTTGAGTTGAGAATAGCTTTTCTGACTTTGTAGGGAATATGTAACTTAACGTCTGAGTGAGACTGGTTAAGTACACCTTCAGCAATGATTGGTAAATCCTGCCAGCCTTTGATGATAGAATAGCAAGGAAGCACAATTTTAACATCGTGTCCTCTTGCCTGTAATTCCAAAGGAAGGGCCTTTGCCACATCAGCAAGGCCTCCGGATTTAACAATATCTGCAACTTCAGATGATAATAATAATACTTTCACAGATATCCCCTATATGTCTATTTTTTATTGATCGGGATCACTAATATCCCAGTCTTAAACCTTTACCTACGACTATTATGCCATTATCTGAGATATTTATCTTGCCTTTTTTGTATTGTGCAGCAAGTTTTTTATCTTCTTCAATATCATAGCCTAGGGTAAAGCCTGGAGCGATTTCAACGTATCTGTCCAGAATTACATTTCTTACCTTTGCGCCCTTACCGATGGTGTTATCTCCGATCATTACGCAGCCTTCAACATTTGCACCGTCATTGGCAGTACATCTGAAGCCTAATACTGATTTGTTGATTGTTGCACCGTTAATCTCGCATCCGGCTGAAATCAGGGACATTGAAACGTGTGACTCGTTATCATCGGTATCAACGAAGTTTGCTGGTGGTAGAGGTGGGTAGTAGGTGTGTAATGCCCACTTAGGATTGTGTAGATTGAACTTAGCGTAGTTGCCAAGAAGATCCATATGAGCTTCCCAGAAACTGTCAACGCTTCCTACGTCTCTCCAGTAAGCTGAATCAGATTCACCTGCGATCTTAGCTGAGCTGAAGTCGTATACGAAGACCTTTCCGCGAGGGAACAGCTTAGGAATAATGTCCTTACCGAAGTCATGGCTTGATTTGCTGTCCTGCTGATCTTCAACAAGCTCGTTGATCAGAACGTCAGCCTTGAAGATGTAGTTACCCATAGATACTAGAGAATATCCTGGCTCTGAAGGGCTCTCCTTTGGCTTTGCTGGTTTCTCCTGGAAACCAATCATGCATCCGTTTTCATCAACTTCGATAACACCGAATTTACCAGCGCAGTCTTCTGACTTCATCTTGATTGCAGCTACGGTTAATTCAGCCTGTTTGCTGTTGTGGTAGTTCAGCATCTCTCTTACATCCATCTTGTAGATGTTATCTGAACCGAATACGCAAACATGGTCAGGGAACTGATCACGAATAAAGGTCAGGTTCTGATAGATTGCATCTGCTGTACCCTGGTACCATTCCTTTGATACACGCATCTGTGCTGGAAGTGAGTCGATGAATGCGCCTGGGATACCACTTACCTGCCAGCCATTCTTAAGATGCATCATTAAAGACTGTGATTTGTACTGTGTAATAACAAAGATCTTAAGAATACCTGAGTTAACGAAATTGTTTAGAACGAAGTCGATCAGACGATAGCTTCCGCCAAATGGAACTGCTGGTTTTGATCTGCTTTCGGTTAATGGCATTAAGCGAGTACCCTCACCGCCTGCCAGAATCATTGCTAATACTCCTGACATAGGAATTCCCCCGTAAATAAATTTGTTCTTAAATTAAAATGATAGTTTCACTAGGGGTAGTATAGATTAAATTTGAAATTGATTTTTTTACACGCTTCAAACTTGTGATTCACAAAGGGACTTTCAGTGATTTTGTATAATCTATTGAAAAA
>JAGDBH010000175.1 GCA_017959135.1 Succinivibrio sp.
GAATCATCAGACAGAAGTTCAGAGATAACCTCTTCGTACATTTCAAGATTACCTTCTGCAATTGTCTCCATAACCTGATTCTTGAAGTTCTCAAGACGTGCCTTATTAACATCGGCAACAGAAGGCATCTGCATTGGCTCAATCTTCTGACCGGTTACACGTTCAATCAGACGTAGAGCTCTTCTCTCACGAGGAGAAACGAACAGAATAGCTTCACCGGTTCTACCAGCGCGGCCAGTTCTACCGATACGGTGAACATATGATTCTGCATCATAAGGAATATCATAGTTGAATACGTGAGTAATTCTATCTACATCTAGTCCACGTGCAGCAACGTCTGTAGCAATAATGATATCAAGATGACCAGCCTTTAATCTGTCAATGATCTTCTCACGCTGACGCTGTGGAATATCACCGTGAAGAGCGGCACAAGCAAGACCACGAGCCATAAGCTTGTTAGAAACATCTTCTGCATCAGTCTTGGTTCTTACGAAAACTATAACTGCATCGTAATTCTCAACCTCGAGAATACGAGTCATTGCATCAATCTTATGTGCACCTGATGCAATCCAGTATCTCTGGTGAACTGTAGTAGCAGTGGTTGTCTTTGACTCGATTCTTACATCAACAGGCTCTGTTAGGTGATTTTTTGCAATTTTAGCAATAACAGGAGGCATTGTTGCTGAGAAAAGAACAGTCTGTCTTGAATCAGGGGTATTGCTTAAAATCCAGTCAACATCATCAATAAAGCCCATTCTTAACATTTCGTCAGCTTCATCGATAACCATAAATGAAAGGTTAGATAAATCAACCTTACCTCTTTCAATCAGATCAATAAGTCTGCCTGGGGTTGCTACAACAACCTGTGCGCCGTGTCTTAAGGTTCTGATCTGATTTTCATATGAGGCTCCACCGTAGATAGGTGCAACTCTAAAATCTTTAATATACTTTGAAAAACTCTGACAAGCCTCTGCAGACTGAATAGCAAGCTCGCGAGTTGGCTCTAAAATTAAAGCCTGAATGCAGCTTTTCTTGCAGTCGATTCTTGAAAGAATAGGTAATGAGAATGCAGCTGTCTTACCAGTACCAGTCTGAGCCTGGCCAATCATATCCTTACCAGATAAAACAACTGGAATCGATCTTTCCTGAATAGGAGTAGGAGATTCAAATCCTAAATCGTGTACAGCACGAAGAACTTCTTTACTTAACCCTAAATCATCAAAAGTGACAATAGATTCTTCTGACTGTGAAACCAATAAACTCTCGTCGCCGCCAACAGTGGTAGCGATATTTTTTTCAATTAACTCTGACATTTTTGCTCCGATATAAGAGGAGCGTCCCTTCTTAACGATATGATCTATATGACCTATAGATTAACTAATCTGAAAATACTATACAGATATACGCAAATGAGCCAAAAACCCGCGGCTCAAGAAAAGAAAAATAGACACGCCTCAAAACTAATCGTGCAATTATACTTAAAATGTGAGCTATGTTGCAATATTTTATTCATTTAATTATACGATAAAAGCTAACATATTGATTAATATATTCATTATTCCTCTCCATATTTTTTTTGCAAAATTAACTTATTTTGTAAAAGAATAAAATATACATATCTAGAACATGATTTTTGCAAAAAATATACTTTTTGCAATCATAATCATGCACTAAAATATTACATAACAAATCAATATTGTAAATTATTATCCTTATATTTCAATATATTAATAATATTTCTAATTTAATTTTGTAATATCTTATTGAATTGCAATACTACGGTGTTATGATGTCAAAAATACAATACACCATTTAATTTATTTTTTTTCAAAAATACAAATTTTTGCAAAATAAGGAACGGTAATATGGGAATAGCAGATAAAAACCGAGTCATTATTTTTGATACCACTCTAAGAGATGGAGAGCAGGCACTTCAGCAATCACTGACAGCAAAACAGAAACTGCAGATAGCACTCTGTCTTGAACAGTTAGGTGTGGACGTTATTGAAGCTGGATTCCCTATTTCATCACCAGGTGATCTTCAGTCTGTTAGAGAAATCGGAAGAACTATCAAAAATTCAACTATCTGTGGTCTGTCACGAGCATTGGATAAAGACATTGATGCCTGCCGTGATGCTCTGCATGAAACAGATCATTATAGAATTCATACCTTTATCGCAACTTCTGACGTCCACGTCAAAGACAAACTGAAAAAAGGTTTTGATGACGTTGTTGAAATGGCTGTAAGAGCTGTTAAACGTGCAAGAAACTACACAGATGATGTTGAATTCTCATGTGAGGATGCAGGAAGAACTCCAATAGATCATCTTTGCAGAATGGTTGAAAATGCAATCAAGGCAGGTGCTACAACCATTAATATTCCTGATACTGTAGGCTACACTCTTCCATATGAATTTGGCTCAATCGTAAAAACACTATTCAATAGAGTTCCAAACATAGATCAGGCCGTAATATCTGTACACTGCCACAACGATCTGGGCATGGCTACAGCAAATTCTCTTTCTGCTGTAATGGAAGGTGCAAGACAGATTGAATGTACAGTTAACGGTTTAGGTGAAAGAGCAGGTAATACCTCCTTAGAAGAAGTTGTAATGGCAATGAAACTGCGTGAACAGTATATGAACGGTGTATACACCAATATTGTTACGGAAAATATCGCCAGAGCCTCTCAGGTTGTATCAGGCATTACCAATGAACCTGTACCAAGTCATAAGGCAATCGTTGGTTCAAACGCATTTGCACACAGTTCAGGAATCCATCAGGATGGTGTACTGAAAAACAAGAGCACCTATGAAATCTTGACCCCTCAGAGCGTTGGCTTTAAGGAAAATAACATGCATATGACTGCCAGATCAGGCAGACATATGATCAAGGCAGTGCTTGAAAAACTTGGTTATAGAGAAAATTCATACAATCTTGATGACGTCTATTCAAGATTCTTAAAGCTGGCTGACAGAAAAGGTCAGGTATTTGACTACGACCTGGAAGCACTACTATTCCTGTCTCACGAGCAGGAAGAGGAATCTCAGTTTGAACTGGATAATCTGACCGTACTTTCTGGCGGAAAGAATATTATTCCTACAGCAACTGTAAGATTGAAGATCGGTAAAAGAACCAGAACTGATTCTGGTACCGGTAACGGACCTATTGATGCAGTGTTCAACTGTATTGCAAGACTGACAGGAATTAAACTTCAGCTTGATAATTTTGTAATCTCAGCAAAAGGCTCTGGAATGAATGCTCAGGGTCAGGTTGACGTCGATGTTATTTACGACGGTTGTCACTATCATGGAAAGGGACTATCAACCGACGTTATTGAATCCTCTGCATTGGCGTTGATTTCAGCATGTAACAGTATTTACAGAGCCCAGCTGGTAAAAGAAGAAAAGAATGAAAAGGAGAATGCATAAAAATGGCTAACAATTATAAGATTGCAGTTTTAGCTGGAGATGGAATCGGCCCTGAGGTCATGGCAGAAGCATTGAAAGTTCTTGATGCAGTCCAGAAGAAGTTTGGTTTTACTCTTGAGTACAAAAAGGAATTGGTTGGTGGCTGCGCTATTGATGAATGCGGCACCCCTCTTCCTGAAAAGACAATGGATGCATGCAAGTGGGCAGACGCAATCTTATTCGGTTCAGTTGGCGGTCCTAAATGGAATCACCTTCCAAATTCACAGAGACCTGAGGCAGGAGCACTACTTCCTTTAAGAAAGGAATTCTCTTTATTCTGTAATTTCAGACCAGCTAAGATCTATCAGGGCTTAGGATCCCTTTCCCCATTAAGAGCTGATATTGCAATGCGTGGTTTTGACATGCTTTGCGTAAGAGAGCTTACTGGCGGTATCTATTTTGGTCAGCCTAAAGGCCGTGAAGGTACAGGCCCACAGGAAAAAGCTTTTGATACAGAGATCTATCACCGATTTGAGATTGAAAGAATTGCAAAAATTGCATTTGAAGCAGCTCGCTTAAGAAGAAAGAAAGTTACCTCTGTAGATAAGTCAAATGTACTTCAGAGTTCTGTTCTGTGGAGAGAGGTTGTAAACGAGATCGCAAAGGACTACCCGGATGTTGAACTTGAGCATATCTATGTTGACAACGCTACCATGCAGCTTGTAAAAGCTCCTTCCCAGTTTGACGTAATGTTATGCTCAAATATGTTTGGCGATATTCTTTCAGATGAATGCGCAATGATTACAGGTTCAATGGGAATGCTACCATCAGCATCACTGGGTGAAGGCGGCTTTGGTCTATATGAACCAGCCGGTGGCTCTGCACCTGATATCGCAGGAAAGAATATTGCCAACCCAGTTGCTCAGATCCTTTCTGCTGCTCTGATGCTTCGATACTCTTTAAAGGAATACGATGCCGCACAGTGTATCGAAGATGCAGTGGCAAAAGTACTTAAAAACGGCTATCTGACAACTGATCTAATGGAAAGTGGAGCTTCTCCTTTCCCTGCACAGTCAACATCAGAGATGGGTAGCAGAATCGTCGAAGAGATAAACAAATAATATCTGACTACAGTTATTAGAACACATAGGTTTCATAAAATGGGAAAAACACTTTATCAGAAGGTTTACGACAGCCACATAGTCTTTGAACAGGAAGGCGAGTTACCAACCTTATATATAGACAGACAGCTTGTCCATGAGGTTACTTCTCCTCAGGCTTTCTCAGGAATAGAAAACTCTGGAAGAAAGCTTCACCGACCAGATCTGCATCTTGCAACCATGGATCACGATATCTCAACAAAAGAGCAGACTATAGAGGCTTGTTCTCCAATGGCTCAGGAGCAAATCCGTGCGCTCATGAGAAACACAGAGAAATTCGGAGTTAAATTCTTCGGCTTTGGTGATGATAATCAGGGTGTGGTTCATATTATTGGACCACAAACTGGATTTACGCTTCCTGGAACAACACTAGTATGCGGAGATTCTCATACAGCAAC
>JAGDBH010000176.1 GCA_017959135.1 Succinivibrio sp.
AGGCAACCTCAAAATTCAGATCATCTGTGTTTACTGTGCCGGTAGTGTCTACCTGAGAACCACCGTCATTCATTACGTTTCCTTCAGTGTTTTCGCTCATATTGTTCTTATTCTCCTCGTTTGCGACTGTTTTTATTCCCTTAAAATAGCCCTGCCCCTCAGCTAAATCGAAAACCAGATATTTATTTGACAGCTTGGCATAGGCAAGATTCGAATCAAAAAGATAAACATCAGGAATCAGAATATCTCCGCAGGATAAATCCTTAAGCTCTCTGGTCTTTAAAGTTACATATCCGATATCAAAACCAAGTTCAAATTCAAGACCATGAACAAGCTCTTCATTTACAGACTTCTCAAGACTGTCAAACATACGAGCAACATTAAATGCCGCCTCATCATTTGGAAGCTCAATTTTAAGAGGAATGGTGCTGGAGTCATGAACCAGACTGCAGTAAAGCACCTGAGTTGCAGAGAAGGAAACAGGAGGATCGCAGAAGGTAATATAAGCATTTACCTTTGATGATAGATACTCAATTTCCTTTGAGAAGGCAATCTCAAGACTTGCTGATAACAGCTCAAATGGGAGAGATCTGATGTTAATATCCTGCAGTAGAGGATCTTCATTGAGAAAAGCATCAGACAAAGCTGAAACTTTAAGCACTGCACCGTTGACATTCAGATAGGCACTGACGACCTCAGTCCCCTCATACTCTGTCAGAGGAGAGAACTTAAAACTCCCAGATGGTCCGACCACAGCATTGACTGAGTTGAACAGTCTTGCCTGAGCAACGGAAAGTCGAGGTATTTCAAATGGAACAGGTTCAGACATTATCGTTATCCCCGTCTTCTGGTAAGGCATCTCTCTGATTAGCTAGAACTCCTGTGTCGTTATAAACACCTTCTGCTTCAATGCCATCAAAAGAAACTTCTACTCTGAAAGCATTCTTCTCATGAGTATCAAGGTCAGCCTCTAGCTTATCCTTGGTAGCCATCAGCTTTTTAAAGGAAAGAGGATCTGATGACACAATATTCACGAACAGCATACCGCTGATATCACGAGTTAAGGTTATCGAAGTGTTGGTAAGAACAGTATCATTAAGCTGAAGCATCACCTGATGGGCACCATCAAGTCGAGGCTGAGACACTAGAATCTTATCCACAAGAGAGGTCACCAGCTGCTGAAGTTCTGTCTGAGAACCAACAGATGAACTCTGAGAAGATGCATTAACGGAAGAAGATGTCAGAGTACTGGCCTGCTTTGCAAAAGAAGAAAACATAGAAGAAAGATCTGAATCCTTATTTTTAGATTCCCCCTGGTTCTTATCGGCACCAGCATCTTCCTTATTTGACATTGCTTTCTCAAACTGCTCTTTTTTCTGCTCAGACCAATAATCGTTTCCTCTTGTTTTTACATCATCCTTGCTTTCTGCAGCAGGTGCAGAAGAACCATCACCAGATACCCCCTGAACCCTCATGATATAACCTCTTTTTTCTGATTAAATCTTTTTCATAATAAAGCTAGGCACAATCTTGCTGTCTTCCTTTAATTTCAGATGCAGACGGTGACCTAACTCAGTTTTGTCCTGAATATTAAACAGAGGACTCATGCCCATTGATTTCAGAATCTTATTCATCAGAATAACATTCTTGCCATTGTTTCTCTTCACATACAGGAAGCTTTCACCTTCAACCAGAGGATAGTCAACCAGGACAATAGCCTCTCTTAGGGCTGCTCTAATTTCTGAATAATCAAAGCTTTCCTTTGTATACTGTTCAAGTTTGAATCTGATAATCTTCATCATAATCAGACGCAGATAGCTGGACATCTGATTGAAACGAGCTGTTTTGGTAAATATAAGCTCTTCTTTACCTACAGTAGCCTCACTTCCTGACATCTGCAGCTTTTCAAGAGTATCTGAATCAAGCTTCAGTCCAGACTGATTAAGTGATGTACTTAAAAAGTCCATGTCATATTCAGATGACAGCTGCTTAACGATAAATCTCAACATATATAAAGATTCCTCGTTAAGAATATCTTGTGAATTTGCCATGTATTCCTTAAGCTGCTCTGCTGTGTAATTTACCCCCAGAAATCCAAGATCCGGACCGTAGACAAGATCATTACCGTCCTCATCCTCATAGCCCAAAATAGCAATCACAAGATTTGCCAGAATTACTTCTGATAAAGAGTACTTTAATTTTGCGTGATATCTTGACTGAAGATAGTTGAGACGATAATCAAGCTTTAGAATATCTGACCAGATATAGTTGAAAATGGCATATGCATAATTAACCTGAGGGAATCCATTCTCATATTTCTTAAGTCTGGAACTTTTAGCCATGGAATTAAGGCGGGTAACCACATCCTTCTTAATGGCGCCCTTGAGTTCTGCAGATTTAGCCTTAACATCCTTTTTCAGCTTTTCCAGTGCATTAGGATCATCTTTTAGCAGATCGTCAAGTTTTCCTAGTTTGTTAAGTGTTCTGTGGCCGATAGAACCATCCTCTTTTCTGAAGGATTCAACCAAATAAACATACTGGGTATTGTTTGATTTTTTTATTTGAATGTACATTTTTATAAGCTCAAAAAACAAATAATAAACAGTTTACTAACACCATTATATATAAGAAAAAAAATTTTAGGATTGATTGATACTACAAACATAAAAATATTGTACTAAATGTTCCAATATTTCGTGTTAGTTCTAATTTTTTTAACTACAG
>JAGDBH010000177.1 GCA_017959135.1 Succinivibrio sp.
ATTTCAATATCCTTGCTGCACTCGGAGTCATAGATAATCTCACGTTCCACAACCAGCTCGCCCATACCCTTACAGTCACGGCAGACGACCTTGCCGGTACCGTCACAGGTATCACAGTTGATAAAGCCTGTGCCGTTACACATCGAGCAGCTGTCAGAAAGTCCCTGACATGATGGACAGGTAATTACACCTTTACCGGAGCATACCTCGCACATAGCCATTTTACTGCCATGGCATTTCTTACAGCGGGCTCTACCAATGGCTGAGATACGGTTAAAAGCCATAATCTGTCCTGCCAGAGCGGTAAGTTCACTGAATTTTGCTTCAGCTAGACGTTTTATGTAGGCTTTAGTAACGTCACTTTCCTTTTCAAGCTCCTTAGAATTCTTCTGGGTGAATTCGTCAAGACCGCTCTGAGAGAGCACATGAGTCTCATCACTGATCTTGCCTGCAGGTTTGTCAGAGGCTCGGCATTTGAAATTCCAGGTGAGGTTGTAATTGACTTTAGCGAAGAAGGATAGAGGTTCGGATACAGTAAAATCAGCAATAGGCACACCACAGCGAGAAAATATTGCTGAAACAATTGAATTCAGCTTTCTTGCGAAATCTACATTCTTTACCTCTAAAGCCGCAGCTTCTCTTGCCTTGCTGCCATCAGCTACAGCTTCTGCTGATGGGACAGACTTGGTGTCTGAAGACACGACGGCTTTGTTTTCCGTTTTAACAGGATTCTGTTTTTCTTGGTGCTGCATCCGATTTAAATCTATTTTAGTTAACTACTATATCTACTATAGTGTTTTATTAAGATTTAACATTACAAATCTGAAGAAATTAGTATCTAACACACAAAAATAATTAGAATTATCAAAAGAAATGTCATCTCCGAATGAAAAAACAGCGTCACTGATCGGAAAATCATTCTTTGAATATGGAGTTTTTACAATTATCTTCTTTGATGTAAGAATAATGGTTCCTTCGTCCTTTGAGGTCAGTTTTGCAAATTTAGCAGCAATGGCTCTGAACACAGGACTTAGGTTCTGATTGATTTTGTACATAGGAGAAGTAGATACATAGAGAATCTTCTCTGAATCCTCTAAAGACTCACCATCAACAGCAATTGAATAGTCAGATGAAGTCTTCTCCATCAGAGATACAGTAAGGTCCGCCTCAGCAATAAACTTGGCAATATTGTAAGGAACAGCGCTGAACTTAATCTCAAGAAGCTTGGCAACAGCCTTTGATTTTTCACAGAAACCCTTAAGATTCTCGTAAAGCTTCTTGTTGTCATAACGGCTTGTCATGTACTCAAGCAGGAAAATATACTGAGCTTTAACCTCAACAGCACCGTCTAAAACCCAAGGAAGAGATTTTAAGGTATCTACAGTAACCTCAGGTGTATTCTCAAGTAAACCGTCAGCCAATGTCTTGTTGGATTTCTCTCTTGCAAAGATTTCCTTAAAGAAGTACTTAGGACCGATAGCCTTCATTCTCTGAGAATAGTTGTTAAGATAGCCGTATACATCATTGCAAGGCTCTAAAACCTCCCCGTTATCGTTGAAGCTGATCTTTGAATCACGGCGCAGTTCAACGTTTCTGTCATCGTTAAACTTTAAGACAGTGAAAATGGAAATAACTGCAGGAATAAGACCTAGAATCAGTGGATACATA
>JAGDBH010000022.1 GCA_017959135.1 Succinivibrio sp.
CCATAAACTCAAATCCTTTTGTACTGCAGAAAGGCGATTGTGCAATTGTTCCAGAAAACTGTGTTCATGCACTTTATCCTCTTGAAAAAGGAACAAAATTCGAATCTGTAGCCTTTAGTCTTCGTGAGCTATTCGATTTAAGTCAGAGTCATTATTCCCTTATAAAAAAGATTATGACCCATCAGATCGAAATAAGTCTTTACTACAGCAACAAAGACAACAAAGCCATAACAGATGTTGCAGAAGAGCTCACCAGAGTCGTTAACTCAAATGATATGTGCGCAAGCATCATGGCAACAGCGAAAGTACTTGAGTTATTCGGAGAAGCTACAAAACTGGATAGCTGTAAAATCTACGACAGAGATCAGGTTAACAGATACTACAAGTACTATATTAAGTCTACTGTCATCTACAAGTACATCTGCGATAACTACCGCAGAGAGGTTACTTTAGAGGAACTGGCAAATGCGGTTGAGCTTTCTGAAAAGTATTTCTGCAAGTTCTTCAAAGAACTTACAGATCTGAGACCAATGGAATTTGTGAATATGTTCAGAATTGAAGCTGCAGCAATTGAACTGGCAATATCAACTGACAGTATCAACGAAGTTGCTTCAAGATGTGGATTTAAGGATCCTTGTTACTTTACTAAGTTATTCCGCAGATTCAAGGGTGCTTCACCAAGAGACTTCAGAGAAAGCATCCCAAATCACTTCACAAAATAATAAATAACGTTAACTTTTTTGGACGGCAACTACATCTAGTTGCCTTTTTTTTATTTCTTCTTAAATGATTTCAGAAGATTCTTGTCTACATTCAAAGGTATCAACACAAAAATAAGGAAAATCACAGGAACCATATACATTCCAGGGAATAAAGGAATTTTTCCTGAATTGAGAAGATTTCTGATTGATAGAATGGCTAAGTAGTAACAAACAAAGAGAATAATAGCAGGACCTAAGCGAGCGAACTTACCCTGTCTTGGGTTAATCATAGACAGAGGAACTGCCATAATGGCAAAAATAAAGCAGGCAAAAACAGGAGCAACTCTCCACTGAAGCTCTATTTGCGCTGCAAGATTATTGGACTTATACAAATCAGCAGTTGAGAGACTCTGCAAGGAATTTTCTTTAGAATCCTCTTCAGCAGAATAAGGAACTGGGATTGATAATGTATTAAAATCAACCTTCTCAAGTTCAGGAGAAACACCATCTGACTTATACAGAGAACCATTCTCCAGAACAACCCACTGAGTTCCTGTTTTATCTTTTGACAAATGACCAGATACTGCTGTCAGGAATTCATACTCTGTAGAGTTAATGGCTCTAGCCTTTACAGTTTTGATTACAAAAACCTGACCTAGTTGTTTGTTACCTTTTTCGTCATTAACTTCATGAATATAAAGAGAATAATCACCAAAATCGGTGAACTTACCACTCTCAATAGGTAAATATCTAGGATTGTTTTGGGAAGAATCTGTAAGAGCATTCTTAGCCTGATTCGCTGTAGGCATAAAATACATACAGTTCAAACCTGTAGCAATAGCGGTAAACAAAGCCAGAATCAGACAGATTTTCATGAAGGACACACCTGACAATCCTGATGAACGCATAACGACCATCTCAGAATCAGATGACATTCTGGAAAGAGAAACAATAATACCGACATAAAGGCTCATTGGAAGCAGAATAAATCCAATAGAAGGCAAAGAGTACACGATTAACTCTGACACAACGCCAATAGGAATATTTCCAACGGAAGCCTGCCCCAGAATCTTAATAACTGTCTGGCATAAAAAGACAGAAAGCAGTACAACCAATGTAACTATCTGGACTTTAAAGATATCTTTAAAGATGTATTTATTTAAAATCAAAGTATATTCCTATATCTTTTTTAATGAATTTATCCATGCACTAATCAATGAAACTGGAGCTCTACTATTCAGCATAGGAGAATCTGCCTTTATATACTTCATTTCATTATACGCATCAAGTAAATGAGATGCTGGAATTTTTACAAGTTTATCTAGAGAAATCCCCTTTAATAAAGGAAGATTATCCTTATCAATTCCAGCCTTGCATTTTAACAGTTCTAAAATAAACTCCTGCAGAATAAGATGTCTGTGTTCGTTTGACAGCTCCATAAGAAGAGATACAGATTTTGTTGAAGCTGTTGAAGATACATCCTCGGTTAAAGCATGTATAAGTTCAACAGCTCTAACATCGATTTCTTCCTTATAATATTTAATTGCCCCACGAGGAGAATTAAAGGACAGGGCCAAAGCAATTTTTGCCCTATCCATGGAAAAATCATTACCTAAATGAGAATTAAGATAATCCAAACCTATTTCCTCAGAGACTCTAGGGATCTGAATTTTAAAAGCACGAGATAGAATTGTTGCAGGAAGAAGTTCTAGACTCTTGGTAAGAAGAATAATAAGAGTATTGGCAGTTGGCTCTTCAAAGGTCTTTAATAAAGCATTTGCAGCGCCTTCTCCCATCAGATGCGCATTTGAAATCACCGCAACCTTGCCTTTGCCGAGAACAGAGCCCTGAGAAATCCACTCATTCAAGCTTCTGATACCATCTATTCTTACAGATTTAGTTCCCTTAGAGGTATTCTCTGACTCGATAAACTCGTCGTTAAGAGGAGTTCCCATATCACTGAGTAATTTAGAAAAACTATGGGTAAGATCCTCCTGACGGTCGGATTCATCTTGAGTAGATGATAATAAGGAAATAAAATCAGGATGAGCCCCGTTCTCAAGATCATCAAATAAATGACATGACTTGCATGTACCGCAAGATTCCTTCGGTTTTCTATCTGAGCATAAATAAAGCTTAGCAAATTCTAAAGCAAGAAAGGCACCTCCAAGATCAGGAGCACCCGCAAGGATCACAGATGATGGAACCCTTCCGCTTTCTAAGGAATTTCTAAAG
>JAGDBH010000178.1 GCA_017959135.1 Succinivibrio sp.
ATATTATATGTTGCTGATTTGCCAAGAGAAACTACTAATGAAGATCTTTCAAAATTATTCAAAGATTATCATTTTCAATTTGCCAATTTAAATAATTTTAAAAATAATATGACCTGGAGTAACCATCTCATCAAGACGTGTTACAACCTTCAGAGCTGGACAGAAGTTGAGAAACAGAATCGACATGCCTAGCGAATAGTATTTTTTTTGGTGAATAAAGACTATTAAATAAAAATAATGGCATAATATCGTTATTGATTATTTCTTTTCTACGTGGATTTCTTTAGATATGGAAAAAATTGTTTACAAAATCAAGGATCGTGATGGTGTACATGCACGTCCAGCAGGTGCAATTATCAAGGCAATCAGTGGTTACAAGTCAAAGATCACTTTAATTTATCAGGATCGTCAGATTGATCTGAAGGGTGGCATCTTTGGTCTATTAGGTTTAGGTATTCGTTTTGACGACGAAATCTACATTCACGTTGAAGGTGAAGATGAGAAGGAAGCAGTTGTTGCTGTAAGAAGAGCCTTCGAAGAGTATCTATAATCCAGTTTCAGATTTATGCGTTTAGAAAAACTCATTCATAGTGAATGAGTTTTTTTGTGTCTTAAATTCTACAAAGAAAAGTTCTGTCTTTATCAGCTCAGGTTACGATATAGGTAATAATTTCAATTATCAGAGTACCCGACATCATTGCAAGCGCTCGAGAAAGATCATAGTTAAAATCAATGAATTTCGAGATATTTTCAAAGGTTTTAGAAGCCAGCATAACCTCATAGAACTTGAGTGTCTTGGTTCCGAAATAAGCAACCAGGAAGGATGCCACCAGAGAAAACAGCACACACGCAACAAGATTTACAGGGCTGTGAATAAAGAAATTCAGCATAAACGTGATTGCCCATATAAATGTGGTTGTCATATCCCAGTAATGTCTGCCGCTATGTTCTCTGAATTTCAGGTTACTGATATATTCCACGAGAGAAAGACAGATATCCTTTGAGAAATTCTCTTTCATCAGATTATTGGTGGACATCAGAAGCTTTTTGCTAAGTTCATCAGCCAGCTGTTCCTTACGGTACGCCAGAAGACTCATCAGCTTCTCACGCATGGTGAAGATTTTTGATGTGTAATTGTCTGTCTTAACCACTTCGTTCTGAAGCTTGCGGGTTACAAGATCAAAATAAAACTCATACGAACATAAAAGACCGTAAAAGAAGCGGTTCTGACAGAGAGTCCTGAACAGATCAATCTTGATATCAATATCCGTGAGAGTATTACCTATAGCTGCGTCAGAAAGACTCATCTTCAGATCACTGTATATGCTTTCAAGAACAGGCGGTATACTCATTGGAGTAAAATCATTACCGCAGGTGTAAAAGGTGAAGGACTTGGAAACCTGAGCAATATCAAAGGTCACATAATCCATTCTGCACTCAGCAATATAGGTGAGAAGAAATACACCACTCTCTTTGAACTCCGCATCATATATCTGGAACGGGAGTTTCTTTAGAAGCTCATAATAGCAGACGTAATCAACATGACAGTTCGGAACAGCAAAAACATTGTCCATGTTCTTGACTTCAACATCGATTACAGGAAAATTTCTTGCAAGAAGACAGACCATTCTATCAACCAGGATTCTGCCCTTGCCTTTACAGTTCTGACAGGCAATCTTCTGCAGATTGTTACAGGTCGGACACACTATATAACCGGTTCTGTTACATCTTGTACAGCCGCCTTCTCTTCCCTGACAGGAAGGACACAAAATCATACCGTAGCCTGAGCAGTTAGGACAGCTGACCCTTTTGGTTCCCTTACATGAAGGACAGGTACAGTCACCTTTAGCGTGTCTTGCCGAAATACGGTTGACCTTGTTACAGATTTTAAAGATATCCGCAGCGGATTTGTTTTCAAGACCGGTACAGAAAGGTCTTTTCAGATTAGCATCCTTTAAGAGAGCTTCAGTATTGCTTTTCTGAAAGTCTTTTAAGGCATCCTCATCTAAGACTGTATCTGAGGACATTACAGAGTTTAAAACAGTGTCCTTGCAGTTAACCTCAAAGAACCAGTTAACACTGAAAGTGAGCTTAACATCGACAGTACGCACTTCGCCGTATGAAACCTTATCAGGCGGGACATCTACACTCTGGAGCAGCTTGGTAATTACTTCTGTTATATTATCATGCATCTGAAACAGCTCCAGGCTTACCAGCCGCGATAGTTATAAAGGACAAACAGCACCACGTTTATAAGAATCGTTCCAAAAAGAAGACGCACTGAATGAATAGCCTCGGAGGTAAGATTTGGAACCTTTCGCATTTTATGCCTTATTCGAAGAGAACTTACAGCAGAATAGTAGGTCCAGTTCTTAGTTAAGGTAATTGATGTAAACGCACATACAGCAATAGACAGACCAATACACAGGAATATGCACGCGATCGTCGGAACAAAGTACACAGCAAGAGAATTAACCAGCCAGACACCAAGCGATACTGCCGTCCATACCGTTTTGGTATTCGGATTGAGCATCATTAAAAGAGGGACGAAATCAATCAGATTCTTGGCAAAATACCTTGAGAATTCCTTGGAAATAAAGCCCTGAGCATTTGTCATGAGCTCAAGGGAGACATTTTCTATAAGCTGTTCTCGAACTGTAGATTTAATCAGTTTAGCCTTACTGTTAAGATCGTTCTTGTTCTCCCAGATAATGGACTCAACAGTAACTCCCTGCTTGGCAGCTTCCTTTTTGATAATATCAAGCTCATAGTTTTCAATTGAACGGATCGTCTTGGCAAGAATAGCTTTACCCGCCAGTGCCTTCACACAGACAATCTTCTCATCCACATCATCTGAACCGATATTCAGAGTTGAGGATAGAATATTTGACTCTTCCTTGAATACAACATCTAAAAGAGGAGGCTTACAGATTGGCTTTAAAGATTTACCGCAGAGAATAAAATCAAACGGATTGGTTTCACCCTTAAGATTAACTCGTACAGCAAAGCATGGAGCATAGCCCAGGAAGGTGGCCTTGTACCCGTGAGAACTTTCAGAGCCTAATGACTGATCATCAAAGTTGGCAGCCTCCAGGATAATCTTCTCATCTTCCTTGGAAAAACTGGTAATGGCCTTATCAGATC
>JAGDBH010000179.1 GCA_017959135.1 Succinivibrio sp.
CTCCTATATATAACCTGTTCGGTCTTGAGTGGAATTCAATTGAATGGTTCACCGACCCTTGGGCAGCACGTGGAATGATTCTGATTGTTAACTGCTGGCTAGGTTATCCTTATATGATGATCCTATGCATGGGTCTTCTAAAATCAATCCCAGATGATCTGTATGAGGCAACTGCAATCGAAGGCGCAAGCCCATGGACTAACCTTAAGTGCATTACTCTGCCACTTCTGATTAAGCCTCTGGCTCCGCTTTTAATTGCATCCTTTGCTTTCAACTTCAACAACTTCGTTCTGATTCAGCTGTTGACATCAGGTGGTCCTGACATTATTGAAGCCACTCAGGCTCCTGCAGGTTACACTGATTTACTTGTAAGCTTTAC
Organism: Succinivibrio sp.; assembly: GCA_017959135.1. Lineage (GTDB taxonomy): Bacteria > Pseudomonadota > Gammaproteobacteria > Enterobacterales > Succinivibrionaceae > Succinivibrio. The sequence goes on from JAGDBH010000179.1 coordinate 380, forward strand.
CTACAGAATCGCCTTCGAAGGTGGCAAGGGTAACGATTACGGTCTGGCTGCAGCAGTTGCTACTATGATTTTCATCGTGGTCGGTCTTCTAAGTCTGCTTCAGCTTAAGTATGCCAAGAACAGTGCAATGCAGCAGTAGTAGGGAGTTTTGAAAATGGCAATTGTTCAACCAAAATCATTAAAATACAGAAAAGCAGCTGCACATGTTTTCATGCTGTTTTTCCTATGTCTAATCATGTTTCCACTGCTGATGATTGTTGCTATTTCATTCAGACAGGGTAACTACTCAGTGGGTGACGTTATTCCTAAGCTCTCCACATCGACACTTGATCACTGGAGACTTGCCTTAGGCTTTGATGTCAAGAAACTAAACCGTATTCCTGGTTCAGTTGTAAATTTTGTAAATGCTGATGACGGAAAGGTTCAGATGTATGTTTCAACTCAGGAAGATGATTCTTTCAGAGCATTTGTCTCAGATGCCTTCGATCCGGATGATGTTAAGAAGGTTGAATCTTTAGATGATGCAGTAGAGGTTTCATCAGACTTTAATGTTGAGCAGATTGACTCTGAAAAACTTGCTGATGCAGATTCAGCCTTTGCTCTATGCAAGACTCTTGCTCATAAGATTGTTGTAAAAGTTGGTGATGGTGATTCTTCAGCAAGATATCTTATCGACAAAAACGATAAGGACGGTACCTCTTACGGTATTTACAAGGAGACTATCACTCCTCCTCCATTCCCTGTTCTCCGCTGGTTATGGAACTCTGTAAAGGTTGCATTTATTACATCATTCCTGATTATCTGTCTGTCTACAACTTCTGCATACGCTTTTGCCCGTATGAAGTTTGCAGGCAAGAATACTATCTTAAACGGAATGCTGATTTTCCAGATGTTCCCTGCAGTACTGGCTCTGGTTGCTATCTATGCTCTGTTCGATAAGATTGGTGAGTATATCCCATGGCTGGGTCTGAACACTCATGGAGGTCTGATCCTTTCATATATGGGTGGTATTGCCCTTCATATCTGGACAATTAAAGGTTATTTCGAAACTATCGACGCTTCACTAGAAGAGGCTGCTGCAATCGATGGTGCTACTCCATGGCAGGCATTCAGACTGATTCTTTTACCTCTATCAGTTCCAATTCTTGCAGTAGTGTTCATCCTTGCATTCATTGCAACTGTAGCCGAGGTTCCTGTTGCTTCAGTTCTGTTGCTTGATATGGACGAACTGACATTGGCAGTAGGCGCTCAGCAGTACCTGTATCCTCAGAATTACTTATGGGGTGATTTCGCCGCCGCAGCTGTTCTGTCTGGTTTACCAATTACCATCGTATTCCTGCTTGCACAGAGATGGTTAGTTGGTGGTTTGACCGCAGGTGGTGTAAAAGGTTAATTATATTAGAGATAGAATAGTTTAAAGATTTAAAAAAGAGATAAAAGAAAATGGCAGACGTATTATTACAGAAAGTAAGAAAGAACTATAACCCAGCTTTATTAAAAGATACTTTAAGAAATATCAATCTTGATATTAAAGACGGTGATTTCATTGTTTTCGTTGGACCTTCAGGATGTGGTAAATCAACTCTGTTAAGAATGATTGCCGGTCTTGAGGATATTACTGACGGTGATCTGATGATTGGCGGAAAGAGAGTAAATGATGTTCCACCTTCACAGAGAAATATCGGTATGGTGTTCCAGTCATATGCTCTATACCCTCACATGACAGTATTTGAGAATATGGCATTTGGTCTGAAGCTAAAGAAGATGGATAAGGAAGAAATCCGCCGTCGTGTTGTTCAGGCTGCTGATGTTCTAGGTCTTGAGGCTTTCTTAGAGCGTAAGCCAAAGGCTCTGTCAGGTGGTCAGCGTCAGCGTGTTGCAATTGGTCGTTGTATCGTTCAGAACCCATCTGTATTCCTGTTCGATGAGCCTCTATCAAATCTTGATGCTGCTCTGCGTGTGAAGATGAGACTTGAAATTGCTAAGTTACACCGTGAACTGAATGCAACCATCATTTACGTTACTCACGATCAGGTTGAGGCTATGACTCTTGCTGACAAGATCTGTGTTCTAAGTCCTCTGGCTATGAACCCTCAGACTGAATCAAATCTAGAGCAGTTCGGCGCTCCACTTGAGCTGTATAACCATCCTGTAAACAAGTTTGTTGCAGGCTTTATCGGTTCTCCAAAGATGAACTTCCTAAATGGTGTAATCGAGTCTGTATCTGAAGATAAATGTGTTGTTAAGTTATCTGAGGGTGAGCTGATTACTGCATGTGTTGATGCCAGAAGAGCTCAGGTTGGAGATAAGGTTACTCTTGGTGTAAGACCAGAGCATCTTGTAAAGGCTGATTCTGATAAAGCTGATGGAGGCAAGATTACCTGCAAGGTATCTGTAACCGAGAATCTTGGGGCTGAATTCTTTGTATACATGGACTGTGGTTCATCAGAAGTTGGTTCAGATTTCACTGTGAAGTCTGACTGTGAATTAGATGTTCGTCCAGGTGACAACATGGAAGTAGGAATTCCTTCAACAGCATGTTATCTGTTTGATGAGGAAGGAAAGGCATTCCCTCGTACAGCAGTGTACAAGAGAAGCTGATGACAGCAGTCTAATCTGTCAAATTTGCCAAGAAAAAGGGAGCCGAAAGGCTCCCTTATTTTTCGCAATTAATTCAATTAAGCGTAGGTATCTACGTGAGCACCCTGTGAAGGTGCATTAGTTACCTGTGGTACAGGTGCTGCAGGTGCATTCATTTTTGATGTCTGAGACACAGTCTGAGCTGCACCGCTCAACAGAGCCATAGCAATCTGACCCTGCGCATCAGTAGCTTTTTTAGCCATTGCTGCTGTTAAAGCTTCGTTTCCGAAGTTAGAATTTACAGAGCTCATGTTTCACCTCTAAAAACCCCTATTGTTTTATTAACGGAAAATAGCTACTGGAACTTTAGGCAAGTTACAAAAAAAAGAGACTTCTTTTTAGAAGTCTCTGTCAGAGTTGAACTTATTGAAATAAGTTAGATTTTTATATCCAGAATCTTGGCAATCTGCTCCAGGTTCTCATCGGTACCTGTAAACTGAACAGCGTGCATTCCTCTGCTTAATGCAACCTCTACATTATTAATGTTGTCATCCATAAAGAAAGTTTCTTCAGGAACCAGGTTATATCTCTCAAGCAGAGTCAGATAAATACCTTTTTCAGGCTTAATCATTTTTTCTTCACCGGAAACTACAATGCCTTCAAGCTTCTGTAGGAAGGTATACTTGTTGTAGGCATAAGGGAAGGTTTCAGATGACCAGTTTGTAAGTCCGTACATCTTGAATTTTCCTGAATCAAGAACTGCATTGAATACCTTAAGTCCCTGAGGAATTTCGCCCTTAAGCATTTTTTCCCAGCCGCTTCTGTACATGTTGATTTCGTTCTTGTAATCAGGATTTAAATCAGATAACTCCTTCATGCATTCTTCAAAGGTTCTACCTCTATCCCTCTGAGCATTCCAGGTGGAGGTTACGATATTTTTGATGAAATACTCCATTTTTTCATCATCTTTGAAAACATCACGGTAAAAATAGCGTGGATTCCAGTCAAGTAAAACACCACCAAAGTCGAAAACCACATTTTTGATTGTCATAAAATTTCTCCAGAATAATACAGAGACAATTATTTTTGTGTAGCCTTTCTATTTTAGATTAAATATTTTAAATATACATTTAAATATTTAAAATTTGCTTTTTTATTAGGGCTGAGGGGGCTTTTTAAGTCTAATTTTCATTTCAATGAACAGTGTCAGTGAAAAAAAATATGCCAATAAATATTAAAATAGCCGTAATTTTTTTGGCGTATGTCGCATATATTTGCTAAAATGCACCCATCGTTTGTGGGAACTGCAAACAGTTACATATGGGGGATTAAATATGAAAAAAGGTTTGATACTTGCAGCATTAACCATCTGCTCAGCTTTATCTATTGCTAATGCAAAAACTGTTAAGATTGGAACAGAGGCTACTTTTGCTCCATTTGAGTTTACCAATGAGAAGTCAGAAATCATTGGTTTCGATATTGATATTATCAAGGCAATTGGTGCTGAAGCCGGTTTTGATGTTGAAATTGTTAACATGCCTTTTGATGCTTTAGTTCCTAGTGTTTTAACCTCTCAGCTTGAGGGCGCAATTGCAGGTGTAACCATTACTGAGGAAAGAGCTCAGCGTGTAAACTTCTCTGATCCTTACTACAAGTCAGGTATCAGTGCTGTGATCCGTAAAGAGGATGCTGCAAAGTATCCAACAATTGATTCTCTAAAGTCATCACGTTTATGTGCTCAGATTGGTACAACCGGTGCAAATGCTGCTCAGAAGATTTCTGGTAATTTCGGTTCATACAACACTGTTCCTGAGGCTATTATGGAACTTAAGACCAAGGGCTGTGAAGCTGTGTTGAATGACAGACCAGTTAACCTATATTTTCTACGCACCCAGAATGATGACTCTGTAGTTGAGATTAAAGAGTTATTAAATGGTGAAGATTACGGCATCATGGTTTCAAAGAAGAATCCTGAACTGCTAAAGCAGATCAATGAAGGTCTTGACAAGATCCGTAAGAACGGCAAGTTTGCTGAAATCCATAAGAAATGGTTTAACGTAGAAGAATAGTTATCACTCCAAGCAGAGATTGCTTTAAGGTAAGATGATCTAAGTATGAATTCAATTATTGAATACTTTCAGACTATCGATGTTCAGTTTGTAGAAAGCACTGCAAAACTTCTTTTATTGGGTGCTTTAGTTACTCTGAAGATTACATTGGTAGCTGTATCATGTGGTGTTTTAATCGGTTTATTTGTCGGTATTGCCGAATTATCAAACTATAAATTACTGCGGTTCCCTGCAAAAATTTATGTCGACATAATTCGTGGTACACCACTTCTGGTTCAAATCTTTATCATTTATTTTGCGCTCCCATCTATTCTGGGAACAAGAATTGAGCCTTATATCGCAGCTGTTGTTGCCTGTTCAATTAATTCAGGTGCATATGTTGCTGAGATTTTCCGTGCTGGTATTCAGTCTATTGATAAAGGTCAGTTTGAGGCAGGTCGTTCACTAGGTCTAACCTGGTCACAGACCATGTCTAAGATTGTTATTCCTCAGGCTTTCAGAAGAACTATCCCTCAGTTAGGTAATGAGTTCATCGCCATGCTGAAGGATTCTTCACTGGTATCTGTTATCGGCTTTGAAGAATTAACCAGAAAAGGTCAGCTGATTATTGCAGCAACCTACAGATCATTTGAGATTTGGACTGCAGTTGCAATTATCTATTTAATTATGACTCTAACTATAAGCCAGTTTGTTGCTTATTTAGAGAAGAAATATAACTCAGATACTCGCAGAAAATAGGTCCATCAATGATTGTTATTAAAGATTTGCATAAGAATTACGGTTCCAATCAGATTTTACGTGGAATCGACTTACGTGTAAAAAAGAGTGAAGTAGTAGTTGTTATCGGACCATCAGGTTCTGGTAAGAGTACATTGTTAAGATGTGTAAATTACCTTGAGGTTCCATCATCCGGAACAATTACCATCAATGGTGAAACCATTACCAGATCAACCAACATCAACAAGATCAGAGCCGAAGTTGGTATGGTATTCCAGCACTTTAATCTGTTTCCTCATATGACAGTGCTTGATAACATTACCGTTGCACCTATCTCTGTTAGAAAGAAGAGCAGAGAAGAGGCTGAAAAGAAGGCTATGGAGCTTTTAGTCAGAGTTGGTCTTGGTGATAAGGCTAAGGCTTATCCTTCTCAGCTTTCCGGCGGTCAGCAGCAGCGTGTTGCTATTGCAAGAGCTCTTGCTATGGAACCACAGGTTATGCTGTTTGACGAACCTACTTCAGCACTTGATCCTGAAATGGTTAATGAAGTTCTGGATGTAATGAAGGATCTGGCTCAGTCAGGTATGACTATGATGTGCGTAACTCATGAGATGGGTTTTGCCAAGCAGGTTGCTGACAGAGTGCTGTTTGTTGACCAGGGTAAGATTCTTGAGGATACCAATCCTGAGGAACTGTTCTCAAATCCTAAGCATGAGAGAACCAAAGAGTTCCTTGCAAAGATTCTTTAATCTTTTAATTGTTATTAAAACTGAAGGACGATTAATTTCGTCCTTTTGTTTTTTTGTGCTGTGTATTTTTTCTCTATGGGGCACATGAAAATCTAAAAATAAGAATTCCTCTCAATCCATGTCACATTCATAATATTGTGGTATGCTAGCGGCAGTTTTAATTTGGTCTTTTACATTAGTAAATAAAATAATAAGGCGTTATGGCTGATACTTCACCTCAACAACTGGCATCCGGACCAAAACACGGAAGTCTTTTCTCATTAAGCTGGCCGATCTTTATTGATCTGACAATGCATTTCTTTACCATCATTATCAATACTGCCATGGTAAGTATGCTGTCTCTGCAGGCAGTTGCAGAAATGAATCTTGGTGGTCAGGCCTTCCAGTTTGCTTTTACCTTGTTCAACTTTGTAAACATAGGTGTTTGCGTGTGCTGTGCTCAGGCAATAGGTAAGGGCAATAAGCAGATGTTAAGACGTATTGTTCACATGTCATTTGGTCTTAACCTTGTCTGGGGTATTTTAATTACATCAGGATGTTTTTTTGGAGCAAAAATCATCTGCGATATCATGAATATTCCTGAGGATATTTATGTAACCTCTAAAAACTATCTGATGATTTTATCCATCATGTTCATTGCTGAAGCTGTTAACCTGTGCTGCTCATCTATTTTAAGAGCCTATGGCAGAACACGTGACCCAATGTATGTGAATATTTCTGCAAATATCTTTGTTATCATCAGTAACTACGCTTTGTTATTTGGTCATTTCGGTTTTCCTCAGATGGGAATTTACGGTGTGGCTATCAGTGCTGTAGTATCACGTTTTCTATCAGTTGCATTCCTTTTCTATCTGATGAGAACAAGAACCAAGATCAGAATTATTCCAAAGTTTTTCTTTGTTGTTAAAAAGGATATTCTAAAGCAGATCTTCGCTGTTGGTATTCCTGGTGCTGGTGAGAACATGACCTGGCAGCTGCAGTTCCTGTTTATGACATCTGTTGTGGGAACTCTGGGTTCAACTGCTCTGGCAACACATGGTATCTACATGCAGATGTGTACCATTATTATGCTGTTCTCTATTTCTATTGCCCTTGGAACTGAGATTCTGATTTCTCAGTATGCAGGTGCAATGAAATTAAAACTAGCAAACAGACAGCTTCTGCATTCAGTAAAAATAGGACTTTGTATCACTGCACTTCTTGTTATTAACATTCCCCTATGGATGGGTGATGCTGTTCTATCTATTTTTACCTCTGATGCAACAGTCTATAAAATTGCCAGACCAATCTTTTACGTCTCTGTGATTATGGAGATGGGGCGTATTCTAAATATTATTATCATCAATTCTCTTCGTGCTGTTAACGATGCCAAGTTCCCAATGCTGATGGCCATCATTTCTATGTGGGGAGTATCAGTTCCTGTCGGCACCTTCCTGAGTCTATATATGGGAATGGGGCTGTTAGGTGTATGGATTGGTTTCTGCTGCGATGAGTGTACTCGCGGACTTATTATGCTTTTAAGATGGAAATCAAAAGCATGGGTTTCAAAGGCAAGAGATAACTACAGAAAACATTACAAAACTAAGGTCAGAAAGAAGGGCTATGCTCTTTAATTGAGCATGTTTTGTTCAATATATAGAATAATCTCACAATTTTTTTAATTGTGATATATTAAAAAAAATCTTTTTTTATAACAGGTGAATACATGTTTTTTGATCGTATCGATGCTGCTCCTGCAGATCCAATTTTAGGTTTAAATGAAGCTTTTAAGAAAGACACCAGAGCTAATAAGACTAACTTGGGTGTAGGTGTATACCAGAATGACGAGGGTAAAACCGTTATTCTAGATTGCGTTAAAGAAGCAGAGAAAATTTTGCTTGAAAAGGAAGAGACCAAATCATATCTACCTATTACCGGTCTTCCTGAGTTCGGTCGTCTGGCAAGAGAGCTGATCTTTGGTAAGGATTCAGAGTTTGTTGATGGCGGTAAGGCAATTTCATGTCACTGTCCTGGCGGTACCGGTGCACTTAGAATCGGTGCTGACTTTATCCATCAGCAGAATATTGCTTCAACAATCTGGATTTCTGATCCTACCTGGGCTAACCACTACCAGATCGCAACTTCAGCAGGTCTGAAGTTTGAGCGCTATCCTTACTATGACAGAGCAAACCACAATCTGGCTTTTGACAGAATGATTGAGACTCTGTCTCAGGCTAAGGAAGGTGATGTTGTTCTTCTACATGCATGCTGTCACAATCCAACCGGTATCGATCCAACTCACGAGCAGTGGGAGATCATTGCTAAATTCCTTGCAGAAAAGAAACTGTTACCATTTATCGATTTTGCTTACCAGGGCTTTGGCCATGGTATCGAAGAGGATGCTTTCGGTGTTCGTACTATTGCCAAGTACAACCCTGAGTTCCTGATTGCAAGTTCATTCTCAAAGAACTTCGGTCTTTACAGCGAGCGTTCAGGTGTATTAACCGTTGTATCAGCTGATGTTGAGACTGCAGTTAAGGTTATGTCTCAGGTTAAGATTGCTGTTCGTACTGCAATTTCTAACCCTCCAGCACATGGTGAGAAGATTGTAACCACAGTTCTGTCAGATCCAACCTTAAGAGCAAAATGGGAAGATGAGCTAAAGGGAATGCGTGAGCGTATTTCAAAGATGCGTGTTCTGCTATCTCACAAACTGAAGGATGCTGGCGCTGGTGATTTTGATTTCATCACCGAGCAGAATGGTATGTTCTCATTCTCTGGTCTTGATAAGGATCAGATTGAAGCTCTGAAGAGAGACTTCGGTATTTACGCTGTTGCTTCAGGACGAATCTGTGTTGCAGGTATTAACAGCAACAATATTGATAGCATTGTTGAAGCGATTACATCTGTTGTTAAAAAATAGTGTAATGCGTTATTGACTAAGGAAACCTGAGGTAATGTAAATTGTCTCAGGTTTTTGTTTTTTGTATATTTGTTTTTTTTGTAATTTTTTTTACAATAGACTAGAAATTCGATTTATAAGTGAATTTCTGTAAGATTTACAATAATTATTGCTGTTTTACAGTATTCTGATAAATAAACTAGGAGGCGAAGTATACCCACATCTGTTGCATCAACTGATGCAGGGAGAAATTCGCAATTAAGTATGACATTTCCAAAACCTTTGAATACTATCTTTGGAAAAATAATTGTAGGACTTGTTGCTGTCTATGTTTTATATGTTGCTGTAATAGGTCTTTTCTCTACAACCTGTCCTGCAGGTTTTATTCCTCCAAAAGCTGAAGATATTCAGGATGACAAGACCCGTGCTATGGTAATGGCTGAAGCAACTGTTCATAGTCTGGATAATGAGCTTCATTCTGTTTTTGGCTGGATCCCAAATGATCTTTTCTTTGTTCCAAAGATTCTGGATAACATTGTTAATTATCAGAAAGGCGTAATTTATGCCACAAGACCCGCATCTGACATAATTGCCAAGACTGTTTCAAGATATGGTAAAAATGACACTCTTGATCAGAGACTTGTAGATGCTACTTCAAGATCATTTGTTTACTCAGATGAAGTCTGGGGCTTCTGGTTTATATATGATACAGAAGGAAAGTACAAGCAGGGCGTTCAGAACTGGAGATCCTGGAGTGCTTCTGTTGATTCTGGTGTAAAGAATGCCGGCGTTTATAATGTAA
>JAGDBH010000180.1 GCA_017959135.1 Succinivibrio sp.
CAAAAGGAGTCAGCACTGTGAACCCTCTGAAGCTGAACAGTAATGTCAGCAGTAGGAATGGGGGCGACTAAAAAGGTCATTTTTAGCAATTACTAAGAAAATAATTTTTTTATATTTCAATATATTATTTTTGAAAATTTTGCTAAAAAATGACTTTTTAGTCAGCCCCAGGAGGTCAACCTGTCTTATGCTTTCTATTGCAGCCTTATAATTCTCAGGAATTGGAGCATGATTGTATACAACTCCGCCTTTGAAGGAAATTTCAGAATTTCCCTCCGAAGGATTAGGAGCTCTTTTTGGACCTAAATTCCCCTGTGTTTTTGCGGCATCATTGTTAATATCAATCTCATTCTCGATTACATTAGAAACATTAGAACCGCTGATTCTTCCAATTGGGTCTGACATATTCCAGCTCCGAAATATTCACCCTACTATTATTGAATTCGTGTAGGTTGTACCGAAGCTTGAACCATAGTCATCTTCATGAATATCGTTGATTTTAAAGACCGCAAAGCGAACTTCTTCAACAAAATTATGAAGTGCTTCAGCAAATGAGTTAACAGTAAGATTCCCGACTTCAAGCATCAGCTGAACAGTAAGAGCATTATTATCTCCTGCAAGAGAAAAAGTAACACCCTTACTCTTGTTAAAGAGAAACTGACGGTGCATAACATCTTTTAAAACATCGTTTTCCCCGTCAAAGTCTATATAACCAGCTTCCGAGAAAATCAGTAAAGAATCCTTAGACTCTATATAGCAGAAATTTAAGGAAGGCATCCAGTCGTACTTCAGACGCATCTGACACATACCATCATCGCCAAGATCACCTTCTTCAACCTGAAGTTGTCTTAATGTTTCTGCAAAAATAAGCCTACACTGTTGAAGACTCATAAACTACTCCTAAACACAAGGGATTTCGTTTTTATTATATGAAGAAATAAGTTTCTTATTTCTTTTAGCCTTCATGTTTAGAAGAAAATGTGATAACAATAAACAAAATAGAATCATCTTTTATTCCTTCCCTTCCTCGATAATAATCTAGACTTATTTCTAAACTCAGATAAATCATGATTACCATGATTTGCCTGTATTAAAAAATTACTACCGATAGAGTTGCTACTGTTAATCAAATCAAGTCAACCTTTACTGATTAACTTTTCTACAAGTATAGCTTAATTTTTGTATGTTGTAATGTATCTACATTAGATAATCATATCTTTTGATCAAACCTGCAGATCAAGTCACATTTTTCATGTACTTTTAGAGCTACAAGCATTTGCTTGCAAAAATTAAAGCAAAAGGTGAGGATAAAATGAGAATTGAAAATAGAAAGGACAGAAGAATCAAAAAACGCCCCGAAGGGCGCTTTAGATAATCCTGAGCTAAAACTTAACTCAAGATTTGAGATTTTATACAGAAGCTTTCAGCTTATGCATTTAAAGCAGCTTTTGCCTGCTCAGCAATAGCCTGGAATGCTACCTTGTCATTGATTGCAAGATCTGAAAGAACCTTACGATCGATTTCAATGTTAGCCTTCTTTAAGCCATTGATTAACTGGCTGTAGCTTAAGTCATGCTGACGAGCAGCAGCATTGATACGAACGATCCAAAGAGCACGGAACTGGCGCTTCTTCTGACGACGATCGCGATATGCATACTGACCAGCCTTGGTTACAGCCTGAACAGCAACACGGTAAGTACGGCTTCTTGCACCGTAATAACCTTTAGCAGCCTTTAAAACCTTCTTGTGACGAGCATGTGCGGTAACACCACGTTTTACTCTAGCCATTTGTCAAATCCTCCAACTTATGCGTATGGTAACTGACGTGCAATTGCGCGTAGGTTACAAGTCTTTACACAAACCATGTTGCGTAGCTGACGCTTACGCTTTGAGGTTTTCTTAGTTAGGATATGACGTAAGTTCTGGTGACGGCACTTGTAGTGACCACTACCAGTCTTCTTGAAGCGCTTTGCAACGCCTCTATCGGTCTTCATCTTGACCTTGACTTTACCAGCCATTGTATACTCCGCATTATTGCATATTAATAAACACGATACAGGAGCCTATTACTAGGACTTTGTAACCCTGTAACTATTTCTTTTTAGGGGCTAAAACCATAGTTGCCTGTCTACCTTCAACACGTGAAGCAGACTCAACACTGGCAATACCTCTATCTTCGCATAGATCTTTCTCTACACGCTTGAGAACATCTAAACCTAAGGACTGATGAGCCATTTCGCGACCGCGATAGCGCAGAGTTACCTTAGCCTTATTGCCCTCTTCTAAGAAGCGAATTAGGTTGCGTAGTTTAACCTGATAATCCGCTTCATCTGTTCCAGGACGGAATTTGATTTCCTTAACCTGAACAACCTTTTGTTTCTTACTCTTCTGATCTTTACTCTTCTGATAAAGATACTTGCCATACTCGATGAGTTTGCATACAGGCGGTTCAGCATTAGGACTGATCTCAACAAGATCAATACCCTGTTCCTGAGCCATCTTTAATGCATCGGCTGTAGGCATAACACCCAACAGCTCATTGTCAGCATCTAAAACACGCACTTCACGACATCTAATGTCACTGTTAATCCGGTTCTTCTGTAAAGTCTTACCGGTTTTTCTGTTGTTGTTTATAGCAAGTACTCCTAAATAAGTTTAAGACCACGACTAAGAAACGAATCTCTTAATCAGCTTGAGCAGCTTTTCTTGATTTTTCAATCTCTACGTCTGCATCAGGCATATTTTTGCGCTGTATGATATCTGATTTTACAAGATTGATCAAGTCCTCAATTGACATAGATCCTAAATCTGCACCTTTTCTGGTACGTACAGCAACTTTACCCTGCTCTGCTTCCCTTGCGCCGCAGACTACAAGGTAAGGTACATGCATTAAGGTATGTTCACGGATCTTAAAGCCAATCTTGTCGTTACGTAAATCAGACTTAGCACGTAAGCCAGCTTCGTCAAGCTTTCTTACTACATCCTTAGCGTAATCAGCCTGGTCATCAGTAATTGACATTACTACAGCCTGACATGGTGACAGCCATGTTGGGAATGAACCTGCGTATTCCTCAGTTAGAATACCGATGAAACGCTCTAGAGAACCTAACATAGCTCTGTGAATCATAACAGGAACGTGCTCCTGATTATCCTCACCGATATATGCAGCACCTAGTCTTGCAGGTAATGAGAAGTCAAGCTGAACGGTACCACACTGCCATGCTCTGTCTAATGAGTCATGTAGAGTGAACTCGATCTTAGGACCATAGAATGCACCTTCACCTGGCTGTAATTCATACTCTAGGTGGTTTGCCTCTAAAGCCTTGATCAGATCGCTTTCAGCACGGTCCCAGATTTCATCTGAACCGATACGCTTCTCTGGACGGGTAGATAACTTGATATCAACATTATGGAAGTTGAATACGTCATATACCTCATAAACCATACGGATACAATCTGATACAACATCAAGAATCTGGCTGTCGGTACAGAAAATATGAGCATCATCCTGCTCGAAGCCTCTTACACGAAGCAGACCATGTAGAGAGCCTGATGGCTCGTTACGGTGATCCTTACCAAACTCAGCCATTCTGATTGGAAGATCACGGTAAGAACGTGTACGTGAATTGAAGATCTGAATTGCACCTGGGCAGTTCATTGGCTTAATTGCGTAATCTCTGTTCTCTGACTTGGTGGTAAACATGTTCTCAGCATATTTATCCCAGTGACCAGAACGCTCCCATAGAACACGATCCATGATCTGTGGGGTGTTAACTTCGATGTACTGATACTTGTGAAGCATCTCTCTCATGAAGTTTTCTACGATACGGTAGATGGTCCAACCATCATTGTGCCAGAATACAAGACCAGGAGCTTCCTGCTGGAAGTGGAACAGGTCAAGTTTCTTGCCTAGTACACGATGGTCACGCTTTGCAGCTTCTTCACGACGCTGAATGTATAACTTTAATTCTTCCTTTGAAGCAAATGCGCAGCCATATATACGCTGTAGCATCTTGTTCTTAGAATCACCGCGCCAGTAAGCACCAGCAAAATGAGTTAGCTTGAAGTGCTGGCAGAAGCCCATGTGAGGAACATGAGGGCCGCGGCACATATCAATGTACTCATTGTGGTGGTAAAGACCGATAGACTTATCTGACTTATCGATGTTCTCTTCAAGGATCAGTTTCTTATATGGCTCATTACGAGACTCAAAGGTATCATAGGCTTTCTGCCAGTCTACAACTTCCTTGATAACCTGATAATCAGTCTTAGCAAGCTCGTGCATTCTTGCATCTAAAGCTTCAAGATCTTCAGCAGTCAGCTTATGGTCGATATCAACATCATAGTAGAAACCGTTGTCGATAACAGGACCGATAGCCATCTGAGTGTTAGGCCAAAGCTGCTTGATGGCGTGACCTAAAAGGTGAGCGCATGAATGACGGATAATCTCAATACCCTCTTTATCCTTTGGGGTAATGATTGATACAGTTGCGTCATTTTCGATTAAATCACATGCGTCATGTAACTCGCCGTCAATCTTTCCTGCAACACAGTTACGTGCTAAACCAGGACCGATGCTTGAAGCTAATTCGTAAATTGAGATTGGCTTATCAAACTCTTTGATATCGCCGTTAGGAAGTGTAATTTTTGGCATTTTCTAAACCTCGATGCATACCCTGCATCTCTAGGCTCCATATAATAAAAAAAAGAAATTGTCCCCTATGACTATCCTTGCACCACTCGACAAGGCCTTGCATAGAGCAACGAACAGACAGATTATACTCTTATTTTCGACTTATATCGCATTTAAAAAATATTATTCACGAAGTACTTGATAAGTTTGAATTTATTGCTATAATGTGAACCACTTTTTGCGTCGTTAGCTCAGCTTGGTTAGAGCATCACCTTGACATGGTGGGGGTCGGTGGTTCGAGTCCACTACGACGCACCATCTAAGAAGGCAACCTATGGTTGCTTTTTTTTTATTCTATTTCTACTTCCCCTCTTTCAAACTACCAGCAGAAATCGTAGATCTGGCTTTATTAAGTTGAGGCAAAATACTTTGCGTTTTAATCACATTATTTATATTACATACTACATTGTCGTTACATTTCGTCAGTAAAAATGTAATTTCTTTATTACATTCGTCAGTAAAAATGTAATCTCTTCATAATATTCGTCTCCAAAAATGTATTATTATAAATATAGGAGGTAAATAAAATGGAAAGATTAGCCTATGAAAAGTTACTCGGTTGGAAAAACAATAAAAACAGAAAACCGCTTATACTTAACGGCGCAAGACAGGTTGGAAAAACTTGGCTTCTAAAAGATTTCGGTGAAAAAGAGTATGAATCAGTAGCATATATAAACTGCGATGAAACAAAAGATCTAAAAGCTGTTTTCAGCGACTTTAACACAGATAGACTAATACGGGCTTTTTCAGCTATTTCTGGCGTTAATATAAAGCCAGAAAATACTCTTATTATTTTGGATGAGATCCAAATCATTCCTATAGGTTTAACATCTCTGAAGTACTTCTGTGAAAACGCACCAGAATACCATA
>JAGDBH010000181.1 GCA_017959135.1 Succinivibrio sp.
CCGAGAAAAAAGAAGGTATTCAGCATCTTCTAACTGTTACTGTGCCAGCAGAAGACGTAAAAAAGGCATATGACGCAAGTTTCCGCAAGTACGCTAAGAACGCAAAGGTAGATGGTTTCCGTAAGGGCCACATCCCAGCTAAGGTTCTAGAGTCACAGTTCGGCGGACAGATTTTTTCAGATGCTTATGATTCACTAATCAACAAGACCTTAGGCAAGGCTGTTGAAGAGTCAAAGCTAGAAGTAGTTGGCTATCCACGTGTTGAAGTAAAGAAAGCTTCATTCAAGAATGATGAAGAGTTCGTTTACGAGGCAACTGTTGAAGTTAACCCAGAGTTAGAACTAAAGCCTTTTGAAGAGTTAAAGCTAAAGAACATCAAGGCTGAAGTTACCGATGCTGACGTAGAGAAGATGATTGAGAACCTACGTAAGCAGCAGGGCAAGTGGCAGGTTAAGGATGATGCTGTAGTTGCTAAGGGCACCCGTGCATCAATCGACTTCCTAGGCCGTTCAGAGGGTGTTGAGTTCGAAGGCGGCAAGGCTGAGAACTTCGCTCTAACTGTTGGTGAGACCCAGATGATTCCTGGTTTCACTGAGCAGATCGAAGGCCACAAGGCTGGTGACAAGTTCACTATCCAGGTTAAGTTCCCAGAGGAATATCACGCTGAGAACCTAAAGGGCAAGGATGCTGAGTTCGACATCACTGTAAATTCAGTTTCAGAGCTAGTTCTACCAGAGCTTAACGAGGACTTCGTTAAGATCTTCGGTGTTAAGGATGGCTCAATCGATACCTTCAAGGCTGACCTACGTAAGAACATGGACCGCGAGTTAACTCGTTCAGTTTATGTAAAGACCCGTCAGAACCTATTCGATGCTCTTATTGCTCAGTACGGTGAGTTCGCAGTTCCACAGGCTTACATCGATGCAGAGATCGAGCGTTTAGCTAAGAACTTCGAGAACCAGATGAGAGCTTATGGCATGACCAAGCTACCAGCAAGCTTCAAGAAGGAAGAGATGTTCAAGGATGAGTCAGTTAAGGCTGCTCGTTTAGGCATCATCGTTCGCAAGATCATTCTTGACTTAGGCTGCACCAAGCCATCAGACTCATATGTTGACGCTCAGTTAAACCAGATCGCTGGTGCATATGAGGATCCTGCAGAGGTTATCGCTCAGCTACGTAAGGATAAGGCTCAGTTCGAGAACATCCAGAATGCAGCTATTGAGGCTGAAGTTGTAGCTAAGGTAATGGAAAAGGCTGCAGACGGCGATGAGACTATGTCATTTGACGAACTAGTTCGTGCTCGTTAATATACTATTATTATGATATAAGGAGCTGTGCTACTAATGTTAAATTTTGAGAATCAGACTACAATGGCATCTTCACTGGTGCCAATGGTTATTGAACAGACTGCCAGAGGTGAAAGATCCTTTGATATTTATTCCCGTCTGTTAAAAGACCGAGTGATCTTCCTTACTGGAGAAGTAGAAGATCATATGGCTGATCTGATCGTGGCACAGCTTCTGTTTTTAGAATCAGAAGATCCTGACAAGGATATCTATCTGTACATCAATTCTCCTGGTGGCGGAGATACAGCTGGTGTAGCTATTTACGACACCATGCAGTACATCAAGCCAGATGTCTGCACATTATGCATGGGACAGGCCTGTTCCATGGGATCTTTTTTACTGGCCGGCGGAGCTTCAGGCAAAAGATTTGCTCTGCCAAATTCAAGAATCATGATTCACCAGCCTTTAGGTGGATTCAAGGGTCAGGCAACGGATATTATGATCCATGCCCAGGAAACCCAGCGCATTAAGAATACCTTAAACGGAATTCTTGCAAAGCACACAGGTAAGAGCTTAGAGGAAGTTGTTCAGAATACCGAAAGAGACAACTTCATGACTTCTCAGGAAGCCCTGGATTTTGGTTTAATCGATAGAGTTATTACCAATCGTTCTGAAATTACCGCTTCAGATAAGGAAGAATAGTCATGGCTGACACCCCAAAAAGTACTTGTTTATTCTGTGGTCAGGGTTCATCAGAAACCAGAACTCTGATTAAAGCACATGGTGTATGCATCTGTTCAGATTGTATTACCAAATGCTACAAAATGCTTGAACAGCGTGGTATGTCTAAGGATTCAAAGGGAAGCTCAGGAATCGATCTTGATAATATTCCTACACCACGTGATATTGCCAAGCACCTTGATGAGTACGTGATTGGTCAGGAAGATGCCAAGAAGGTTCTGTCTGTTGCTTTTTACAATCATTACCAGAGATTACGTCACACCAATAATGATTCTGGTGTAGAACTGGGTAAGTCAAATATTCTTCTGGTTGGCCCAACCGGATCTGGTAAGACTCTTTTAGTTCAGACTTTAGCCAAGTTTCTGAACGTTCCATTTGCTATTTCTGATGCAACAACCTTAACCGAAGCTGGTTATGTTGGTGAAGACGTTGAGAATGTTATTGTTCGTCTTCTTCAGAACTGTGACTTTGATGTTGAAAAGGCACAGAAGGGTATTATCTACATTGATGAGATCGATAAGATTGCCCGTAAGAGCGAGAATCCTTCAATTACCCGTGATGTTTCAGGTGAAGGCGTTCAGCAGGCACTTTTAAAGCTTGTTGAAGGTACAGTTGCTTCAGTTCCACCTAATGGTGGCAGAAAACATCCTCAGGAAAAGAATATTGAAGTTGATACTTCTCAGATTCTGTTTATCTGCGGTGGAGCTTTCGATGGCCTTGATAAGGTTGTTGAGAAGAGAGTTTCCAAGAAATCAGGTATCGGTTTCGGTGCCGAGGTTTTAGGAGAAAACGAGAAGATGACTCTATCCGACAAATACAAGAAAGTAGAGCCTGATGATCTTGTTAAATTCGGTATTATTCCTGAGTTTGTAGGAAGAATGCCGGTTATTACCGCTTTATCAGAATTAAGCCGTGAAGAACTGATTCGTGTTCTAAGAGAACCTAAGAACGCTATCATCAGACAGTTCGAGGAAATGTTCAAGTTTGAGAATGTAAAACTTGAGTTTACCGAAGAAGCTTTAAATGCAATTGCAGATACCGCTATCAAACGTCATACCGGTGCCCGTGGTCTGCGTTCAGTTGTTGAAGGTCTTCTGTTGAATACCATGTTCGATATTCCTTCAGTAAAGGATGTTGAAAAAGTTGTGGTTGATAAAGATACTGTTGAAAAACAGGAAGAACCTATCGTTATTAAAAAGAACGACTTTGAAATTGCTTCTAATTCTTAATTCTAATTTGTAATTATAAAAGACCTCCGGCTAGAGGTCTTTTTCTATGTGCTATCTGAGCAATCTCTTGGAATTTTCAAATACCTGATTATTTGTTTTGTTCAAAAGCCATTTCACTTTTGGGCTCTGATAAACGTTCTGAAATAACATCCATAGCGCCATATGACTCTTATTCATTATTGCAAATCGTCTTGTACTATAATTTGATTTTTCTGCGAATTTCTTGGATTTCATCCGGAGATATTTTTGCTATTCTGAAAATGGTTTCATCGTCAAGTCCATTTTTTATCATTTCTTTGACTATTGAGGTGCGTTCTTCAGCTATACCTTCAGCTTTACCATCCGCAAATCCATCTCTGTAATGCCCCTCGGTATCTGATTTGTAGTCCATCAGAGCCATTTCACGGTTCACGTAAGCTAAACGTTCAGATATATCATCCATGAATTTGTCTGAGGCATCTAATGCGTCTTTAATTTTTGAATCCAGCATGCCAAGCTCCTGTAATTCGCCTGCATTCAGTTTGTTTGAGAAGTATGCCATCCATCTTTCGATACGAGATAGCTCTGAAATTGGCTTTTTATTAAATTTTTTTAATTCAAAAAAGTGAAGTTCCAAATCATTGCAAAGTCTCATTCCTGTATCTTTATTATATACTGAGAACTTTGAGTGCATAGGTTCAGTTGGACCAAAATTGTTGTAATTTAATAGATTGATTGTTATGGAAGGCTTCAATTCCTTATAATCCTGGCCTTTTTTGAGTCCTGATAAATACATGTTTGCCCAATAGAAGAGTGTTCTTTTCTCAATGTTCTTTCTGTTATTAATTTGGATCTCAAC
>JAGDBH010000182.1 GCA_017959135.1 Succinivibrio sp.
ATTAAGACCAAGACTGGTCAGGGTTACAGTTCCAATGATGATACCGATAATCACACAGCAGACACCAACTGATATTGCTCCTTTAGAGCCTTCCACAACTGCAAGAATAATCTTATCAAAGCTCATACGTGTATCTGCTCGAAGATAGCTTGATAAAACAGTTGCCACAATTGAAATCACAGCTGAATACAGAGGTGTATAGCCACAGCACATCAGAGTAATCAGAATAAACAGAGGTAAAGACAGATGGCCCTGCTCTTTAATTACTGTCAGTGCATTAGGAATATTCTCCTTTGAAAAGCCAGAAAGACCTCTCTTCTTAGCCTCAAAGTGGACAGCAAAGAGTAATCCCAGATAGTATAGAAAAGCAGGAATTACCGCTGCAATCATGACTGAAACATAGCTTATATTCAGAAATTCTGCCATTACGAAACCAACTGCGCCCATGATAGGAGGACAGAACTGACCACCAGTTGAGGCGACAGCTTCAACAGCTCCGGCGAAGTTTTTAGAATAGCCAGTCTGTTTCATCAGCGGAATTGTAATAGTACCGGTGGTTGCAACATTGGCAATAGCAGAACCGTTAATCATACCCATGGCAGCAGAGGCCATAACGGCAACCTTGGCGGGACCGCCAGGAGTCTGTCCTACAAGTGCCAGAGAAAAATCATTGATAAACTTTGAAAAGCCGCTGTACTTTAAAAAAGATCCAAATAGCACAAAGAGGAATATATAGGTAGCACTTACGCCAATACCGATGCCGAAAATTCCCTGAGTTCCCCAGAACTGCGTTGAAAGAATTCTTTTCAAAGTAAGTCCGTTGTGCCCTAAAGCCCCAGGGATATAGGCTCCAAACCAGTTATAGGCAAGAAAGATAGCTGCCAGAATTCCAAGATTACCGCAGGCTCGTCTTGAGGCTTCAAATACCAGAATGATACCTATACCTGCAACATAGAGATCGGTTGTGTTTAGTCGTCCTCCACTGCGGGCTACTCTCGGAAAATAGATTACCAGGTAGAGAATACAGAAGATGCTAAGACCAATCAGAATCAGGTTCAGAACAGATGGGAAGCGTCTGTCCTTTATAGTTTTTCTGGTTACAGGGAAAAGCAGAAAGGTAAACAGCAGTAGGAACAGACAGTGAAAAGCTCTTAGATTTATTGCACTGATAGCACCAAAGGTTGTGAAATAAATCTGAAAGACTGCCCAGATAATCAGAAGAGAGACTATAGCTTTAGAGGTTATACCGCCATAGTTCATGTACTTTGAATGAACCTTAACCTGATTATCCAGTGATGAATCCTGCAGAGAAACACTTGCCATACAATTAACCTTATATCTGTCTAATTGTATTTAGCTTACAAATTAAGAAAAATAAAGAAAAGAACTCTTTATAAATTTTAGACAGTATTTGCTCATTGCCTTACAGAATCAGGCATATCAGGATTAGCAGAAAAACAATAATGCAATATTAGAGTGCAGCGATTATGGGAGTGGAGTGTTGCGTTACAGGATCTAGAAAAGTGAGTCGACCTGTAAGCCGAGTTCTGTTCTGCATAGCAGCGACAATCATTCCTCTAGGCTAGAAATCGCTCTCTAGCTCAAGCAATCAACCCGCTCTCAATCCGGACCAGATTATAGAGAGCCTATTTGATCTTGCTCCAAGTGGAGTTTACCGTGCCTTTCATATTACTATGAAAGCGGTGAGCTCTTACCTCGCCGTTTCACCCTTACCATTAAAAATGGCGGTCTGTTCTCTGTTGCACTAGTCATGGGCTCACGCCCTCCAGGCGTTACCTGGCACTTCGTCCTTCGGAGCTCGGACTTTCCTCCCCCACGACCGTATGAATAAAAATCTTAAACACGCGTGCGTGGCAGCGATTGTCTGGTCGACTCAATATATATTATATATCTTTTAGTTCGACTTGTCTTTAAGTTCTAAGGCCAGATTGTACAAGTCGTTCTTTTTAATACCTGTTATTGAAGCTAAAACATTGGCTACAGTTTTAACCGGAGAGGTTTTAATAAGCTCTTCAAGAGCAGATACAATCTTAGGATCAATCTCTGATGATTCCTGTTTTACAGCACCGATGGCAACAACAAACTCGCCCTTGGTTCTGTCAGGATCAGCCTTTAAAAACTCTGGAGCATCCTTAGCCTTTAGTCTGTAGAAAGACTCAAAGGTCTTGGTCATCTCACGGCACAAAGTTACATCGTGCTCAGGCAGAATTTTTGCCATAAGTTCCATGGTATCAACAATACGTCTTGGAGCCTCATAGAAAACCGCTGTATAGTCAGCGTTTTTTAAAGACTCTAAAACACCTGTCAGTTCCTTCTCCTTTACAGGGAAAAATCCGCAGAACATGAATTTGTCAGTAGGAAGAGCAGAGGCCTCTAAAGCAGTGATGAGAGCACATGGGCCTGGAAGAGGAACAACCTTTACCCCCTGTTCTGCACAGATGGTAACTACTCTGTAGCCAGGATCATTGATCAGTGGAGAGCCTGCATCAGAAATTAGAGCAACAATGCCTCCAGCTCTGACCTCAGAAATAATGAGCTCTGCTCTCTCACCTTCATTATGGTCATGGCAGCTGATCATCTTTTTTCCGCTGATACCAAGCTTATCTAAAAGGATTTTGGAATGTCTGGTATCCTCTGCAGCAATCAGGGTTGCGTTCTTTAAAACCTCAATTGCTCTTAGGGTAATGTCATCAAGATTTCCTATAGGGGTAGGAACTATATATAAAGCACTTTCCATCATTTGCATCCAAAAGAAAAAGCTCCGGATTTTTTAGATCAGAGCTTTTTACAAATATATTCTTTTCCAATCTTAGGACTATTTTACCTTTATTGAGTCAGAACTTACAGGGAAAGTAAAATAAGTATTTGGATAAGGCTCATCCTTCAGTGTAAAGTGCCACCACTCTTCAACAAGAGGCTTGAAGCCGTGCTTTAACATAGCATCTCTTAGAATCATACGGTTATTAAACTGCTGCTTGGTGATCTTTTTATAGTCAGGATGACTGAGCTCTCCAAAATAATCAAATGTTCCGCCCATATCCACTTCTTTTTCAAGATTCATATCAAACAGAGTCAGATCAACTGTACTTCCGCGACTGTGTCCAGAATGCTC
>JAGDBH010000183.1 GCA_017959135.1 Succinivibrio sp.
GATTTGTTTGTTTGATTGATGGTTATATTTAGTTGTATTGACTGATTTAAATCTACTTTAAGTATATCCCAGATTTAGGTAAAAACTACTTGTAAATAAATGCTGTAGACAGTGTTTAAAAGCCATTTATGTTCACTTTTATGACTGATTTATATATATGAATAAAAGTATATGACTGAAAACGGTCAATTGTTGGTTAATGTATTTTACATACGGTTTCTAGGAAGAGATGAATATTTGGTCATTTAAGGGGTGAAAATGATTTGATTGATTCTAAAATATTTTATTGAAGGTTCACTGTAAATATAAATGTTTGATTTTGTGATTAAACTCGAAATAATCAGCACAAAGGCTTTGTAATACACTGAAATAAGAAAAAAAATTGCAGTGTCAAAACCGGCACTGCAATATCCAATCACAACATCAAATTCATCAGTTAGATTTTATCCAACAAGGACAACTAACAATGATGCGAGAATATCAGAATCTTCTCTATAAATAAAAATGAAAGTGCAAAAGATGCTAGCTGTGTAGCGATCATTTATTCAAAAATGTTGTGTATGTCATGGATTTTTCGAGTTTTTTTAAAAAAAATTATACATTCGATTTAATTCTGTGATTTAACGATCACCATAAAACAGAAGAGCGAATGTCTACTTCTGAGATTTGAAAAATACTATTCCTCCGCCAAAGGAGTAAACATTGTTAAACCCATTCTGATTTACAATTCTGGAGGCTACATAGCTTGTGTACCCTGTATTGCAGAACAATACTACTTTTCTGTCTCTTGGAATTTCATCAAGTCTGTTTCTAATCTCGGTAACAGGAATGTTTACGGCCCCATCAATTGTCTCATTCATAAATACAGCCTTTGGTCTTACATCTATAAGATAGCTTTCTTTAAGATCTTCTGGGAAGGCCATTTTTACCTTGTCTTCTATGATGTTTAGAGCGTTCATTCCGAGAATGTTTACCGCATCCTTTGCACTGTTGAAGGGTGGGGCATAGCAGAGCTCTGCATCCAGAAGATCATGTACGCTGCCGTTCATTCTCATTACGGTTGCAACCACATCCACTCTTTTTTCAACTCCTTCCTCACCAATTGCCTGAAGTCCAAGAATTCTTCCTTCTCTAGTAAAAAGCATTTTATATAGAATCTGCTTAGCACCGGGGTAATATCCTGCATGTGAATTAGCATAGATAAAGGTCTTTAAATAAGGGATATTCTGTTTCTTTAATCTATCCTCGTTCGCGCCAACTGCAGCCAGAGTCAGATCAAAGATTTTTACAACAGAGGAGCCCTGAGTATTCTTATAGGTTTCAGCTTTACCACAGATATTGTCTGCTATGATTCGCCCCTGTCGATTAGCAGGTCCGGCCAGTGGAATCATAGCTTTTGTTCCTGTTGTGAAATCGGTAATCTCAACATTGTCACCTGCAGCATATATATATTCATCAGAGGTCTTAAGCGTGCTGTCGACCACTATTCCTCTGGATACCTCAAGACCAGCCTCTTTAGCAATTTCGATCTGTGGCTTTACTCCAATGGACATGATAACGATATCAAAATCGACAGTATTGCCTGAGTTTAAAATAACCTTGTCCTCTGAGAATGCTTTTACTCCATCGTTCAGGATGATCTCAATTCCGTTTTCTTTGAGTTTATTCTGGGCAACAGTTGCAACCTCTGTATCAACGTTAGGCATTATGTGACTAGACAGTTCAACGATTGTGGTTCTGATCCCGAGTTCGCATAGGTTTTCGGCCATTTCAACACCGATGAATCCTGCTCCTACAACAACAGCTTTAGAAACTTCATGTTCTTTAATATAGTTCTTGATTCTGGTGGCATCAGAGAGAGTTCTAAGTGTAAATGTCTTATCCTTGTTTAATCCTTCAAAAGCAGGAACAAAAGGGGATGCTCCTGTGGCAATAACAAGTCTGTCGTATGAGATTTCCCGATGGTTTGCTGTTTTTACTGTTCTGTTTTTTCTGTCTATAGAAACAGCCTTGGTGTTTAAAAGAACATTGATATTGAACCAGTTTCTGAATTTGTTCACGTCTGAGACATGCATTGTATCCTCAGAATTGATTACATTACCTATGTAATATGGCAGACCACAGTTTGCAATGGAAATTTCATCAGACTGTTCTAAAACTGTAATTTCTGCCTTTTCATCGTTTCTGCGCAATCTTGCTGCACAGCTGGCTCCAGCTGCACCGCCGCCAATAATCAATGTTTTCATGAATATCTCCTTAAATATAACAATATTAGAATATTACTATATTGCTATATTGTCAATTTCTAATATTTCTGCTAACATGCGCGGCATGAACACATTAAATATAGAAGAATATACAAAAATATTTGCAGCACTCGGCCATCCTATAAGACTAAATATAGCCTGTGGACTGTACCGCAACGGAAAGTGTAACGTTAACACCATGTCAGAACGTCTGAATATAAGTCAGGCGCTGGTCTCTCAGCATGTGAAGATATTAAGAGAAGCAAAAATTATTGAAGGAAAACGAGAGGGCAATATTATCTGGTATTCGATTTGCTCAGATTACACTAAAAAGCTTCTTGAATGTGTAGACCTTAATCTTTGCAGCTGCGAAGAACATTAATAAAAAAATCCTCAAACTCTGACGAATTTGAGGATCTTCCTGTGAATTCTAACTTATTATAAAGACTGCTTTAAAGCATCGACCTTATCTAACTCTTCCCAGCTGAAGCCGTCTCTTCCGAAATGTCCGTAAGATGCAGTCTTCTGGTAGATTGGACGTAGCAGATCCAGATCCTTGATTAAGCCGTATGGTCTTAAATCAAATACGTGTGGAACGATCTCTGCAATCTTGTTGTCATCAATCTTGCCGGTACCGAAGGTATTAACTGAAATTGAAACAGGCTGTGCAACACCAATTGCATATGAAACCTGAACTTCAGCCTTGTGTGCTAATCCTGCTGCAACAATGTTCTTTGCAACATGTCTTGCAGCATAGGCAGCAGAACGGTCAACCTTTGATGGATCCTTGCCTGAGAAAGCACCACCGCCGTGTCTTGCTGCACCACCGTAGGTGTCAACAATGATCTTTCTTCCGGTAACACCAGCATCACCAACTGGACCGCCGATAACGAATCTGCCTGTTGGGTTGATGAAGATCTTGGTTTCCTTTCTCAGATACTCTGCTGGGATAACCTTCTTGATGATTTCTTCATAAACAGCTTCGTGAACGATTTCCTGTGAAACATCTTCATTGTGCTGTGTTGACAGAACGATTGTATCAACATAGTCGATTGAACCATCTTCCTTGTATGCCATAGTAACCTGGCTCTTGGCATCAGGACGCAGCCATGAGATAGTTCCATACTTTCTTAACTTAGCCTGAAGCTTCATCAGTTCGTGAGCATAGGTGATTGCTGCTGGCATGAACTGAGGAGTCTCGTCAGTAGCATAACCGAACATAAGGCCCTGGTCACCTGCACCCTGATCCTCAGGAAGAGAACGGCTAACACCCTGATTGATATCTGGAGACTGTTTGCCTAATGCATTTAAGAATGCACAGTTATGACCATCAAAACCAACTTCAGAATTGTTGTAACCAATATCACATACAGTTTTACGAGCAACAGCTTCAAAATCTACGTTTGCGGTAGTGGTAACTTCGCCTGCAACAAGAATCAGACCGGTTTTAACCAGGGTCTCGCAAGCAACATGAGCTGTCTTGTCCTGCTCTAGAATAGCATCAAGAATAGCATCAGATACCTGATCGCAGATTTTGTCTGGATGTCCTTCTGATACTGACTCAGAGGTAAATAATCTTGACATGAATTTTTTTCCTTACACAAATCATAATCATTGAATTATTTTTTGATTATAGTCTATTTGTTTTAGATTTCTATATTTTTATAAGAAAAATATAAAAAAAATAATAAAAAAATTAATAAATTATTATATAACTATTTGATATAACAATATAAAAATATCAATTAATTATGGGATTAATTTTTTTTAAGGATAGGGGATTAATATTTTTTTAAATTATTGTAAATTTTTTCAAAAACCCTTTATTTTCGTATCTATTTTGAGATTTCAACAATTCGCTTTAAACAATACCTTTCTAATAAAAA
>JAGDBH010000184.1 GCA_017959135.1 Succinivibrio sp.
AGCGAAATGAAGGCTCAGAACGATCAGGCAAGAAAATATATGGAGCAGGCTGATGCTTTAAAGGCAATCAACAGCAATCCTGCATATGCAAATTACAATTTGCCACAAGATCTTGAATCAATGAAGAAGACATTAGAGGACGTTGAGTACGTAGAGAAAACCTATGAAAAGATGGAAGCTCAGATTGCAGATGGCACTTTAAAACCTAATAAGAATGGTCTGTACAAGATGGACAAGACCTCTGATGACAAGCTTCATGAATTTGTAAACAACGCTGGACACCAGAATTTTCCAAACATTGTCAGAACAGCAGATGGAAGCTTCGACGATCTACACTTTAAGTATGAGCTTGATGATGGTCTTAAGGAACTCAAGCAGTACAAAGAGTTTTTAACTTCAATGATCAAGGCAGTCGAAGATGGTTCTATTCCAAAAGATATGCTTGGCAAAGGCAAGACCTTAGATACAAATAACATTAACAGTCTGATTACTGCTCTTCAGCATAAAGCTGAAAACTGCAACTCCGATAACCAGACTCAGATGGTTAAGCTTCAGGACAAGATGGGTCAGTACAATGCATATGTCTCAGGTTCATCAGATATGATTAAGACCGGCGCTCAACTGCAGCAGAGCATCCTGAAGAACTAGGCGCAGTTTTCATTATTGTCCATTTTAAGAGGAAGGTATTCAGGTATCTTTCCTCTTATTTTCTGAGCTTTAAAGAAAGAAGGAAATCAGATTCAGTTTTGTCAGACTATTCGGGATAATCTATAACCAGCAGAGTGATATCATCAGATTGAGGAGCATTACCTCTATAGGACAGAATCTGGTTCATCATAACAGCAGAGAAAGTTTTTACATCAAGAGAAGACAGATTATTTACACAGAAATTAATCCTGTTTTCACCAAACAGGTCTTTCTCCTCATTCTGAGCTTCGCTGACTCCGTCAGTATACATAAAGATTCTGGTGTTCTTTTCAATAAAACACTTAAATTCCTTATATTCAAAATCAGGTACAACACCAGGAGCTGGACCGCTTAATCCATCGATAACACCTACTTTTTTTCCATGACACAATACAGGCTGACAGTGACCGCCG
Organism: Succinivibrio sp.; assembly: GCA_017959135.1. Lineage (GTDB taxonomy): Bacteria > Pseudomonadota > Gammaproteobacteria > Enterobacterales > Succinivibrionaceae > Succinivibrio. The sequence goes on from JAGDBH010000184.1 coordinate 1,101, forward strand.
TTGGCATAGGTAAGCTCACCTGTTTTTCTATTTAAAATTGCTAGGAACAGCGTTACGAACATCATGTTAGGATTATGCCTACATAAAACTTTATTTACCTCATTCATAACCGCTGCAGATGACATCTTAAGTGAGAAACATTCTCTTACAATGGTAACAGTCATGACCATAAATAATGCTGCAGGAACACCTTTGTCAGATACATCTCCAATTATAAAGGCCACATTGTCATCATCAAGCTCCATAACATCATAAAGATCTCCGCCAACCTCCTTGGCTGGGATCATAGTGCCGTTAATTCTAAGTGGAGCAAACGCTGGACTATCAAGATTATCAGGAAGAATTCCCAACTGAATATCCTTTGCAGTATTGAGCTCACCTTCAATCTTGCGCTGTCGATCCTGTGTTTCCAGAAGATTACAGATATTAGAAGAAAGATTAGTGGTCATTTTAGCAATTGCACTGGAAATCTCGCCTACCTCGTCATTGCGTTTTATGTCAAACCTGTTGATAAAGCGTCTTACACTGACAATATCTCTTAAATCGAGTTTAGCAATATCCTTGGTATTGCCACTAACCACTGTAAGAGGTTTTACCAGATCGGAAACCAAAACCAAAGCAATCAGAATTGCAAAGAAAACAACACCGCAGGCGATCATAATAAACTTATTGGTTTCCTTTCGCTGAGCACTAAGGATCTCTTTAACTGGAGTTGCAGATACAATATGCAGTCCCATCTGATTGTAATAGGTTATAAGCATCTGGTAATCAATGTCATTGAGCCTGTGGTCATATCTGATATTATGCTTCTGGTTGAACATATCCTGTACCTTTTGGCGTATGTCATCATCAAGATACAGAGGTTCACGTCCATCATGATTCTTTGGTGCAACATGTTTTCCATCATTATCAGCAATGAAGGTTAGTAAAGTCTTCTGTGAAGTAAGATGTCTGCCTTCAGACTGCATTACATTGTTAAGAGATTCAATAATCTGATTCTTCACGTAAACAAAACTATCTCTTAGATCATTCTGAGATTCGCATACCACCAGAATACGATGTGAATCCATGGCGGTAATGTTCAAAAGAAAGACCTCATTGTTTTTTACATCAGTCAGAACATGGAATGTTCCTGGATTATGGAACTGGCGCTGTCGAATATATGTTCCAAGATCATCTCCAAGAATAGTCTTATATTTTAAGAGTCGTCTGAAATCAGCTTTTACAAAATAAGAATCATTAGGATTAGCCTTGTCAAAAATGAAAGACATAAGACCAGCTTCTCTAGTACTTTCAAACATAATACTACGGATAATCGAGCTGCTTCCAATCATGCCTGACGTTTTATCATCAAGCTTATAGGCATCCATAATAGCCTTGGACATCAGTCTTAACTTCTCTCTTCTTCCGTTTAGAATTACCAGATCTGCAACAACATTACGGTAATAATAACTGTCAAAAATCTCAGAGAACATAATGTTGTTTGAGGTCTGATAGAAGTGATTCTTCTCAAATGAAGCCTCAGTCTGAATGTAATAAAGTACCGCTACGACCACCAGAATTGGCAGCATAGCAAATACAAGTATCAAGCATAACAATCTTGATTTAAAACTCAGAGCTGGAATCCGTATCACTCCCAAAAATTCCTTAAAATATCTATATCTTTACACCTAGAATCGTAATGTCATCTGACTGAGGAGCCTTATTTCTGTACAAAACAAGCTCATTCATCATCCTGCAGCAGATTTTAGCAGGGTCCATTTCATTTACATTTTCTAAAAACTCAACAAGTCTTGTTTCACCGTATAGCTCCTGTGCCGAATTCTGAGCTTCACTCACACCATCAGTGTAGAAGATCAGATTACTCTCTGCTGGCACATTAACAGAGAAAGACCTATATTCAAAACCTGGGGCTACTCCTATAGCAGGGCCACTAAGCCCCTCAATGACTTCTGTCTTACCATTCTTGACTATGTATGGTAGACAGTGACCACAGTTAACATAGGATAATTCTCCACTCTTCTTGTTTAGAATTCCCACAAACAAAGTAACAAACATCATATTAGGATTGTGCAGACACAGGTTCTTGTTTAACTCAAGAGCTATCCTTTCTACTGGCATTTTAAGAGAAATACACTCTCTTATAAGAATAACAGTCATCGCCATAAACAAGGCTGCGGGGACCCCCTTATCGGAAACATCACCGATTACCAGGGCAACCCTATCCTCATCAAAGGAAATTGCATCATAAAGGTCTCCCCCCACTTCCTTTGCAGGAATCTGAAGAGCAGAAATTTTAAGAGGGCTGAATTCTCGTAGTTCAAGTGATTCAGGAAGAATACCCAACTGTATTTCCTTTGCGGCATTCAGCTCTCCTTCAAGCTGACGCTTTTGGGCATTGGCTGACAGAAGTTCGATTGCCTTATCAGAGACAGAACTGGACATTTCTTTTAATGTCTCAGCAAGATTTCCAATCTCATCTTTCGAATCAAATTGCAACATTTCGGAGATTTTTTCTATTTCAGCCTTATCTGTAAGATTTGCGCGCTCAATATATTCCGCTGTTTTTGCTATCTTCGTTAAAGCACCAAGAGGCTTAGCAAGAATCCAGGAACACAGAAAAATACAGCAGACAGCAAGAAGAACTGAGATACCCCAGATAAGAGACATTGAGTCATTTAAAGCATGAATACTGTTAGAGAGATTGATGGTATAGACAAAGAACCAGCCTGTCTGTTTAAAAAAGAAAATATAGGCATAGTTCACGCTGTCAAGGTATCCTTCCCAGACCTCATCCGTTCTGGCCTTATCGAGATATTCATCCTTTAAAGTATCTGGTAATTTATATGAAAGCTTTCTGATGATTGATTTTCGCTCTTCTGTAAAAACATAGATATTGGTAGATTCAGGATCAATTCTGTTGATGGCAGAAATAGTCCCCACAAGGTCCAGAGCAAAGGCCTTTTCAAGAGCATTATCATCATATTCAGCTCTAATAGAAGAAATATCGTGAAAGAGAACGATAACAAAATCACTGTTAAGTCTTGTTATAGAACCAAGATAGTGTTTTTTTTCATGAACAAAATAGTAATGATAGTATTTGTTCATCTCAAAATCTCTTTCTCTAATCAGATCTCCAAGATTTTTTGTATTTAGGGTTCCAACCTTTGCACTTAACAAATCTTGAACTTCTTCTGATAGAAACAATCCTTCTTTTGGATTAGATGACTTACAGATAAACGTCTGAATTTTCTCTGAATTTGCTGCTCCTAAAATATACGACTCTGCAATATCAATAAGATCGTTGTCATTGAATGATATAGCCTGGTTAATACCTTTCTTTACAATGAACAGCTGCTCTTCATTGGTTTGTCTGATGGAAAGGAGAGGAACTATTGCCTCACTTAATACCCACTGAAAATTCTCATGAACAAAATCCTTCAAAACAGCAGATTCTGATGATATAGATTCTCTTTGTTCCTGAACTATGCTGGTCTTCATGGCTCCATAGGAATAATATGAGAACAAAACCAAAGGAACAATGAGTAAGCACAAAGATAAAAGCATTACCTTTGTCTTGAAGCTCATTCTAATACCAGCATTTGCTGCTACAGATTTACTCATTTATCCAATCCAACAGTATAGAATTGCTATATACAGCATTCTGCGGTTATCGTCTACTTGTTTCCGCTATATCCCTTTGCTTCAATGAAGATATCAACAACATTGCACTCTTTAAGACGGGAATATATGTAGTGATTAGACATGTTCTTTACAAAATGAATGCCTAAACCGCCAACGGGTCTGGATTCAAGAGAATCATTAATGTGAGGGTCTCTTACTTCTTTGAAAGGATTAAATGGTTTGCCTCCGTCTACAAAGGAAATTCTTATATATGGTTCACCGTCAAAAGTTACAACTCCGACAGAGAACTCTGCATTACCACTCTTTCCGTCATAAGCATAATTACAGATATTGGCAAGAAGCTCTTCTACAACCAGCTGTGTCTTCATTAACAGAGGCTCTAATTCACCAGTCATGTAATCTCTGAGTTTTTCGTTTATATTCTCGAGCTGATCGATCTTTGCAGGAAGTTTAACTGTTATCATTGCAAATTACCTCTGAGCTAAATAACTGCTGACTTGGCGCTATCCAAATTATCACAGACAGTTATAATCAAATCGAAACCAGAGATCTTAAAAACCTCATAAACATCAGGAGATAAATTGCAAATCGCTACCTTTCGCCCCTGCTCCTTGCATAGCTTGGCGACCTTCAGAATTGCTCTTAAGCATGCAGAACTGATGTAAACCAGTTTAGCAAAGTCAATAACGTAGCCGGATATACCTTCAACAGAACACTGAGGAATTACCTTTTCCTCAAATTCACCTACGCTTAAAGCGTCCATTCTTCCTTCAACTTTAATCACAGAAATACTTCCGTTATCCAAAGAAGTGTTTATCACTATTTCCACTTTGTAACCCTCTTTACGCGACAAAAGGTAAATACACTTAGATTATAGATGTCATAGACAATCAGATGCTGTATTATTTTCGTAAATGTGAAATTCAACAAATGATTTAAGATCAAATTATTAGCTCCTTTACGAAAGGCCAAAAACGTTTTTTTTCAGAAGTAAAACACTTATGAAAATACTGGCAATACACAGTACCTGACCTAAAGTAAAACCGTGAAAATAACCTACCACTGAATCGGCTTCACGGAAAAACTCTGTAAAAAATCTAAAAAAACTGTACCCTAAAAGGTAATAGCAGGAAATGCTTAAAGATCTGTTTAAGAGTCTTCTCTGATACAGCAAATACAGTAAAAGACCAAGCACTGGACCTTCAAAAAAAGCCTCATAAAGCTGCACCGGGTGACGTGGATTATAATCAGCCCCTTCAAAAATCACTCCCCATGGAAGCTGTGTTACCCTCCCCCAAAGCTCTCCGTTTAGATAGTTACAGAATCTGCCAAGAGGTATAATCACTAGAGCAATGAGACAGGCTCTGTCCAAAGCCCTGAAAAACAGTTCTCGAGAGCTTTTCGTAAGATACGTACACAGAAGACATCCTGCAATAAGACCGAGAACACCACCGTGAAACGACATTCCTCCTTTCCATATCTCTAGGACTTCAAAAGGATTATCTAGAAAGTAAAGTGGTTCATAAAAAAAAACGTATCCCAAACGTCCACCTATAATTGAACCATTGGCAGCAAACAGAGAATAATTAACTTTTAAACTAAAAGTAAAGAACAAAGAAGGTATCAGCAGATACAGAATAAAACCGAGGAGATATACTCCACCGTAGGATAACGAACCTATATCCATACGCTTATGAATCTCTCATACAAACAGAAAAAATATAACGA
>JAGDBH010000185.1 GCA_017959135.1 Succinivibrio sp.
GTTCTCAAAAGAACCAAGTCCATAGATATTGTTTTCTTTTTCAAGCTCTGAAAGCTGAGCTTCTGTAAGAGTTGAACCCTTAAGTTTTTCCTTAAGCTCATCTGATTTGAAGGCGTAGGATTTTAAGGTACCGTAGACTTCGTTTGATGAGGTATCGGTATTACACAGTACAACCAGTGTTTCACGGGTTGACTGATCACGTCTTACAAATGCGGTAAAGGAATGATTTTTCTGATCATCGTGGGTGATGTAGCTTAAGTATTCAGGATGATTCTTGAAATAGGTGAATTCTGAAACGGTATTGTAAATGGTATGACTCATGATCTCATCACCAGAGGTTCTGGTGATGCTTGGAATTGCAATAAGCCATTTGAGGACAGCTAATGCCTCTTCGCTAAACTCTTTTTCGGTAAGCACAGGTTATCCTTAGTCTTTCGTCTGTCTGACTATAAATTATTTTACTTCTGCTAATTTATTCTTATACAGCTCTGTCTTCAAGATGTAAACATTATTTTTGAATGCTTCTTTCAATCTTTGAGCTGTAGCAGGACTTCCGGATGGAAGATCCACTTTCAGAGGGTCAACCGGACGTCCGTTGACATGTACCTCGTAGTGAAGATGTGCGCCTGTGGAATTACCTGTATTTCCTGATTTAGCGATAATCTGACCAATATGCACACGGTCTCCCTGCTGAACGTCAAACTTGGACAGGTGCATATAAACTGTTGAGTATCCGCCGTTATGGCTGATAATAATTGAGTAACCGCCACCACGCATGTACTTGGCATAGGTGACTACACCATCGGCTGGAGAGTAGATTGGGGTACCGATATTAACCTTGAAATCAACACCGTAGTGTGGACGGATAATACGCTTGAGAGGGTGGAATCTCTTCAGGTTAAATGGAGAGCTTACCTTAATCTGACCCATGATAGGGAATCTTCTGAAGGCACCAGTTGATGGATTGTATCCGTTCTCCTCGTAGAAGATGTGATTGAGCTGATGACGGTACAGGTTGATCTGACCGAACATCTTGGTGTTCATGGAAATAGCAGTCATGCTTGCGCCCTGACCGATTCCGTTAAAGAGAATTCTGAAGGAGTCACCGGCTGAAAGCTTGTTAAAGTTAATTCTGCCTACATACTGATTCTTGATGGTAACAATCTCAGAGTGGGTCAGACCATATCTTGCGGCTGCCTTGTCAAAGGTTTCCTTCTCATTGATGGAACCGATAATCAGACGAGGTCTGGTCTTACCGCTGTACATGGATTTGGTTTTATCCTTTTCAGCTGGAGTAGCCACAGACTCCTGTTTTTTCTGAGCTGCTGCAAGCTGCTCTCTCTTCAGACGGGCCTTTTCAAGAGCCTCTTTCTGTTTCTGTGAAAGCAGAGCTTCTTCCTCAAGCTTCTTTTTGCTGCGCTGTTTCTCTGCCTCGATAAATGAAGGCATTAAGGTAGCGCTGTCCATTCCACGGCTCTTTAAATCTGAGAACTGGGCAAAGCGGCGTTCACGTTCAACTGTATAGGTGTTCTTTTCGATATCTCTGGAGAAACGAACCTGTTTGTTTCCAGCCAGAGGAATAGCAATCTCCTGAACAGAGTTGTCCTCTCCAATCAGGAACTGAATCTTTCCTCCAACGGAAAGGTTAAGATCACTTTCACGAGCAACAGCGGTAATCTTTTTAAGATCGTTGCTGTTAAGATTGAGGTAGGAGAAGATCTTGGATAGGGAGTCTCCCTTACGGATAGTCTGCTCATACCATTTGCCGTTAAAGGTCTTCTCGGTCTGGGCACTCTGAATTGATCCCGGAATCTTGTCAGGAGTCAGAATATTGCTGATATATTTTTCAGACTGAACTTTCTGGTCGGCTAAAATCTTTTCATTTGAATTCTTTTCAATATCTGAGGCTACGAACTTAAGTCTTTCTTTTTCAGCTGAAGCTGCAGCGGCAGCCTCTTTTTTGGATTCGGCGGCATTTGCCTGAGCAATCAGAGCCTCGGTATTGATATCGTCATCGTAGTTTTCCTCAGAACCTGCTGTTGGTGAGATTTCAGCGTTGGCTTCGGCGATGACTTCATTGGTCTTTAAATACTCCTGCTCATAGATACGTTTCTGCTCCTCACGACCTGAGGTCAGGGCTGCAAAAGGGGATGCGCTTTCAGGAATAATAGATCCGAATGGAAGGGCTAAAAGAACAGATATGATACCTACAGAGAAAATAGCGAAAATGTGCTTTCCAGGTAATGTGGTTGCACCAGTCTCTTTTTCTACTGCTATATAATCTTCTGCTGCGGTTCTATTTGTTATTTTAACGTTTATCATATTCGTTACATAATAGCACACAAATAAGGATTTATCCTTGTCAGATAAGGACTTGTATGATCACGCGCACCAATTTTTATTTGTTTGCTATTTCTTAATAATTTTTGTTCTAATTTTTATCTGTTTTTCAGACTTGTTTTATCTATTTTTATATCTACTGTTTAATAAATATACAGGACCCCTCATATAATAAGGGGTTAATCGTTTACATGCGTTATTGACATTCTTTGACGTACAAAGAGCAGAAAAGTTTTAACTTTTTGAATTTTTTGTTTAAATTCTTTTGACACAGATAACAAAAGCAGAAATTATTTTATTTTTTAATATCAGTATGTTGGAATTTCTCACAAAAAAAACTTACACATGTCGTAAAATATTTTTCAACGCAACATACATTGTGTTTCTTAGTTTTGTATTAGCTTTTGAGTGGAATTTGGCTAAGTTCTTTTTTTCATTCTGAATTATTCAGACTATTAAATTATGTCGATGTGGCGTTACCGAAAATAAAGATAAATATAATAATGAGGGAAGTCGTATGAAGTCACTAAAAATTGTAAAAAGCTTCGATGATAGTCTGTACTCTTATTTTGTTAAAGAAATTGAAAGACAGCACGTAACATTATCATTCATTCCTGATGAAAACAGCACCTCACCAGTATGTGCTGCAATTATGGGAAGTGTCCTCGTCAATTCCTCAAATTCAATTGTTCTAGGTAAGGGAAATACTTTAGAGACCTTAACCTGTGAGAGACTGTGCGATGTATTTGGAGCAGAATTCGCCACAGTTAAGACAGTTACTATTGAGGCCGCATCAAGAGTTGTATTCAAGGCTTTAACCACCCGCGGTGATGTGGTTATGTCTCTTGATTTACGTAAGAAGGAACACTGCAACAGTGAGAATCTGGCTTTCCAGTTTGTAAACTTCGGTATTGATCCTGAGACTCAGACCTTCAATATGAAGGAAATTGAGGCTATTGCCAAGAAGAACAAGCCAAAGCTGATTATTGTATCTCCTGTTAACTATCCACTATCTATTGATTTTGCCAAGTTCTCAAAGATTGCAAAGGAAGTCGGAGCCTATCTGTGGTGTGATTTATCCCAGACAGCAGGTCTGACAGCAGCAGGCGTACTTCCATCCCCAGTTAAATATGCTGATGTGGTTACCTTATCAACCCACGGCGCTATGCAGGGACCTCAGGCAGCTGCAATTTTATGTAAGAAAGAGCTTGCAACTGCAATTGTCCGTTCTGAGACTCTGGCAGGTCACCACGGTCTTATCACTCCTCAGCTGTCAGCACTTGCTGCAAGACTTCACGAGATGAAGACTGATGTCTTTGTAACCTACTGCAAGGATGTGGTTTCAAATGCCAAGGCTTTAGCCAAGGGCCTGGAGGTTGGCGGCATGAAGCTTGTCTGCAACGGAACCAATTCTCATCTGGTTATCATTGATACCAGATTCTGTGCCATCGCAGCAAAGGGCGCTCAGGAGCTTTTAGCTGACATTGGTATTCATGTGAGAATTGCAAATGTTCTGACATCAGATCCTAAGATTAAGTTTGAGGCAGTCCGTATCTCA
>JAGDBH010000186.1 GCA_017959135.1 Succinivibrio sp.
ATGTGCTGCACTTGCCAAGATGGTTCAGAAAGACGGAACTCTGTTATTAGATGATTCAAAGCCAGAACCTCGTATGAGAACCTTTGATGATGATAATTATTCAGAAAGAGGGCAGAGAAGAGGTCTACCATCAGCTGAGGCTGCTCCATTACGTGAGTATCCTGATATGGCAATGGTTCGCTTTAGAGTAGCTGTTGGTAGAAAGGATGGCGTAAAACCTGGTCAGATTGTTGGCGCAATCGCTAATGAAGGTAACATCGAGTCTAAGTTCATCGGTGAAATCTCAATTTTCGATACCTTTACTACTGTTGATCTTCCAGATGGAATGCCTAAGGATACAATGCATATTCTTGCTCAGGCTAGAGTTTGCGGTAGACCGTTAGATCTTCGTTTATATACTGCTGAACCTCCTCGTTCTCGCGGTAACAGAGATAGAAACAGAAAGAATGATCGTTTTGGTGATGACAAGTTTGATCGTCAGGGCCGTCATTCAGGAAAGGATTTCAGAAAATTTGAAGGAGGCTCAAGAGGCTCTCGTTCTGATAGAAGAGAACGCTTAGATTTCGGTTCTGATAGAGGCCGTTTAAAGCGTGGCGATAAAGGCTCTAAGTCAGGCTTCAGATCTTCATTCTCCGGTAGAAGAGAAGGATTCTAAAGCAATAAATAATCCCACGTAAAGTGGGATTTATGAATTCTTAAGAAAAGGCCGTAAGGCCTTTTTTATTAGCCGATTCTCTTTAACTTTGCCATATAGAAGCCGTCAAAACCAGATGATGGCATAACATGCTTATCTTCGACAAGTTCAAATTTTCCATTATTGTTTTCAAGGAACTTCTCAATCTGTTTCTCATTTTCAGATGGAAGAATTGAACATGTTGAATAAACAACATATCCGCCAATTTTTGCCATTTTACTGTATCTTTCCAGGATATCTGCCTGAATATCTCTAAGCTCCTTCAGGTGCTCTCTACCATCTCTCCACTTTGAATCAGGCATTCTTCTGATTACACCTGTTCCAGAACAAGGAGCGTCGATAAGCACTTTGTCGGCTGATTCAACCATTCTCTTGATTACTTTTGTTGAATCGATAAGTCTTGGCTCGATATTAAAGGCACCAGCTCTTTTAGCTCTCTTTTTCAGATCTTCAAGCTTCCATGCCTCAGTATCCATAGCGATGATTACACCTTTACCTTCCATAGAAGCTGCTAACTGAAGAGTTTTTCCTCCTGAACCAGCGCAAGCATCGATAACTCTCTCACCGCTTTTGGCATCAACAAACTGGCCGATAAGCTGGGAGCCTGCATCCTGCTGTTCGAATAAACCTTCCTTGAAGGCTTTTGTTCTGAATAGTGCAGAATTAGATGTTACTTCTAATGCTAATGGAACGCCTCCGACTGATTTAGTAACAACACCTTCCTCAGATAGTCTATGAGCTAGCTCATCACGTGTACCTTTAATGGTGTTTGTTCTGATGAATCTGTGTGATTCTCCGCCTAAGGCTTTACGTTCTTCGTCCCATTTTGCTTTCAGTTCAGAGTATCCAAGTTCCTGAAGCCAGAGAGGACAGCCATCATTGTATAAAGGATCGTCTTTTGCTTCTGCAATGCGCTTTTTCAGACCTCTGCGATCAAATCCCTCTTCACCTTCAAGTTCTGGAAGCGGCCAGTCTTTGTAGGCACAGTATGCAAAGGTCAATCTGCCAACATGACGTTCAAAATCAGATGGTCGCTTTAAGTTAGAAACGAATGCAAACAGAGATAATCTTGAGAACATGAAGTTTATCTGTTTAATCAGGAATCCCTGCTCTACAGGATCAATTTTGACCTTGTTGAACCAGAATGCATATGCTCTGTCCAAAGAGTTGTGCATTACAAGAACATCCTCAAGAATTGAGGTTACAAGTCTTAGCTGAAACTCAGAAAATCCTTTTCTTTTTACGTGTTCTGTATGAGCCTGAGTGTCAGCCAGTCTGCTTTCTTCTCTGAATTTGAATTTATCTGAATTTCTTGGTTTGAAAGAAGTTCTCTTGTTATCGCTATTTCTTGAAAAATCTTTTTTGCCAGAGAATTTTCTATCTTTTTTAAATTCGGTCTGATTATCCTTTTGGTTATTTGAGTGTGCTACTGTTTTATTCTTATTTTTATAATTTGCAGATTGTTTTCTGCTATCTTTCTTTTCAAATGTCATAATGACCTCTCAATTATTTAGCACGCTTTGTTTTTTTTAGTCCGTAACCAGATTCCTTTAGCGTAAAACCTTCTCTGTTTATCCAAACATCAAGTCCGTGTCGTACATTGCCAGCTACTATAGCTGCTGCTGCGCTTGCACTTTGAAACTTAAGATCTTTTGCAAAAACAAAACAGTTATTTACAGGATCTAATTCTAATGTCCCGTCAGAAAGCAAATCTTCTCTAATATTGCTGATATTTTGTGGTACTGAATCGACTGGCTGAAGAACAGCCTGAGAACCTTTTAAAACTACAAAATGAGGTTTGCTTCGTGTCCCTTCGGGATAACCTTTAGCACTTATGTTTCTGATACTGAATGTATAAATCTCGTGAGCACCTAAAGGAGCGGTATTTTTTATAAGCTCACGTAAGGCAATCAGCTGGTTATATACGTTGATTGGCAAAATAGCGTGTGTTTTTTTGCCATGAAGATCTGTTATAAAACTTACTTCTTTTTCTGCCATAAATAGTTGCTGATTATTACTTCTTTATTTATGACAATTTTAACATAGAAAAGGGACCGCTTATGCAGTCCCTTTGTCTAATAATGTGATTTTCAAGACTGTTATTGTCTATATGTCTTTAAGAAATGTTCAAGTCTGTCACAGGCATCGTTAATAATATCGATTGATGGCAGGAATACCATTCTGAAATGGTTTGGTTCTGGCCAGTTAAAACCTGTTCCCTGAACAATAAGCATCTTTTCCTGACGTAACAGATCCATAGCGAACTTCTGATCGTCCTTGATGTTGAATTTCTTATCCAGCTTAGGGAACATGTACAATGCACCGTGAGGTTTTACAACAGTAATACCATCAATAGAGTTCAATCTCTCGTACATTGCTGCTCTCTGCTGATACAGACGTCCACCCGGAATAATAAGCTCATTGATACTCTGATATCCGCCAAGTGCGGTCTGAATTGCATGCTGAAGAGGAACGTTTGCACATAGTCTCATAGCCATCATGATCTTGATGCCGTCTAAGAAGCCTTTGTTTCTCTTTTCCGGACCTGTAATAAGAATCCATCCCATTCTGAATCCGCATGCACGGTAAACCTTTGAGAGTCCATTGAAGGTTACAATTGTAACGTCATCAGCAAGGGTACAGATACTTCTGTGGGCTACATCATCATATAGAATCTTGTCGTAGATTTCGTCTGCAAAAATAACCAGATCATTCTGTCTTGCAAACTCAACAATTTCCTGAAGAACAGGAGTAGGGTATACAGCGCCAGTTGGATTGTTTGGATTAATTAAAACAATTCCTACTGTTCTTGAGCTTAATTTCTTTTTCATATCCTCAAGATCTGGATACCAGTTGGACTGCTCGTCACACATGTAGTGAACTGCTTTTCCTCCAGCAAGATTGATAGCAGCAGTCCATAGAGGGTAATCAGGAGCAGGAACTAAAACTTCATCTCCGTTATTTAACAGAGCATTCATTGTCATGGTGATAAGCTCTGATGCACCGTTTCCAATAAAAATATCGTCAGCATCAACGCTCTTTAAGCCTTTCTGCTGATAATACTGAGCAATTGCTTTACGGGCAGAGAAAATTCCGTTTGATTCACAGTAGCCCTGAGAATTTGGAATATTTCTGATTACATCACGGACTACCTCTTCTGGCGCCTCAAAACCAAATGGCGCGGTGTTACCGATGTTTAATTTAAGGATTCTCTGTCCTTCTTCTTCCATTCTTAAAGCTTCTTGATGGATTTTTCCTCGGATGTCATAACAAACATTATCAAGTTTGTGGGATTTTTGTAGTAATTTCATAATAAAATATACACCGTATTTATAATTGGTTTTGAGTAAACTTGATTTTACATCATTAAGCCATATTAGTGAATATAAAGAGCACCTGGCTATATTTATTAATATAGGTCAAAATCAGAAATCTCTTCCCATAACCTTTTCATCATAAATCTGTTCTAGAACATAACGCTCATATCCTAAATGAGGTGATGCTATCTTATGGTATTTAACCAGATCTCTGGTTTTCTGATCATATGAAAGTGAATTTGTGTAGAAAACAAATGGCACTCTGGTTCCTGATTTTGTTCTCATGAATCCCATCAGGTTAGATACGTTCTGAAGAGAACCTGTTTTTGCAGCAACATTTTTTCCAAGTGGAGGATTCTTTGTAGAAGCTCTCCAGTGCAGAGTTCCTGATTCATCTGCTACAGGAAGAAGCTTAATAAAACCGATCTTATCATCATTAAGATTGATGAACTCCAGAATCTCAAGCATCTTATGTGGAGTTACCAGATTATGAGGAGACAGACCATTTCCATCAACAATGTATGTATTTCCCAGATTGATATTTGCATATTTCTGAAGAACAGCTCTAAGTGCTCTGGTTGTACGAGGATATGTAGCTGGAAGCTTATAGAATTCTGCTCCTACTGTTTTGGCAATAGCATCTGCATACAGGTTATTAGAACGGTAAAGCATATATTTCACCAGTTCAGACATTGGCTTAGATTCAATAGAGCCTACTGTTGTATAACCATCCTGAGGGGAACGTGCAATTTTAATAGAGTAAACACTGATACCCTTTTCTTTTAGTAGCTGATTTGTCCAGTCTACCGCCCACTGATCAGGGTCTGAAATTGATAAGGAAAGAGGCCAAGGCTGATTTTTTCCGATTACAGGAACACAGCCTGTAATATGGTACTGATTCTTCATGTACAGGTTGGCTTCGAGCTCACAGTTTCCACCGTAGCTTGACTGTTTTACACCTATTGCATCTGACTGGATTGAGATTGGACTTGCTGCATTAAGTTTAGCAGTTGCAACTTCACCAATTCCATTTGGCTGAAGCTGAGCAAATACACAGTTTCTGTTGATGATTGCTGTACTTGCTGGGGATGTAAAGCAGATTGGAAGATCGTTCCATGACCAGCCTTCTCCCTTTGACATTCCTGCAAACTTGCTTACATCAATGATTACATCTCCGGCAATTTTTTTGACTTTTGCAGATACAAGAGTATTGATAAGTGTTCTGTATGACTGTGTGGTGAAGCTTGGATCTCCATCGAATTTTATAAGAACATTTCCCTGTAGAACCCCGTTATTGTCTACCTTAATGTTGCCCTGAGAGCTTACCTGTCTTGAAGACACCTCAAGATTTGTTTTGAATTTATAGTCATGTCCAAGATACAGAATCGCTGCAAGACCGGTAATAACCTTTAAGGTTGATGCCGGATGCATGTATGTATCAATATTTTTTCCGTATATATTGTTGTCGTTTGGTCTTAAATAGGCGACACCAATCTGCGATCCTGGGATTGGGGTTGGATTTGATTTAATAGCTAAAGATGAAGATGAATAAAGAAGTACTGAAGTTACTAGTAATTTTAAATATTTGTTCATTTTTACGTGTCGGAATCTATGTAATCTAATGTTCTAGGCGAGAATTATACACCAATTATCTATATTTAAGAGGTGATTTAAACGGCTTATCCACGTGATTGTGACGCATTAGCAGTCGTTATCTTTAAAATATGATAAAATCACAGCAGTTTTTATAAATACGCTCATAAAGGAGATATTTTTCATGATTATCGAGCCAAAGGCACGTGGTTTCATATGTGTTACAACTCATCCAACAGGATGTGACTTAAATGTTAAAGAGCAGATTGAATTAGTAAAGAAAAAGGGCCCTGTTGCCAACGGTCCTAAGAAAGTTTTAGTAATTGGTGCTTCAACTGGTTATGGTTTAGCTTCACGTATCAGTGCAGCTTTTGGCTCTAACGCTGCTACCTTGGGCGTATTCTTTGAGAAGCCTGGTTCAGAGAAGAGACCTGGTTCTGCTGGCTGGTACAATACCTGTGCATTTACAAAGTATGCTAAAGAAGCTGGTTTATACGCAAAGAATATCAATGCAGACGCATTCTCTGATGAATGCCGTAACAAGGCTATTGAGATCATCAAAGAGGATCTGGGTAAGATCGACCTTGTTGTTTATTCTCTTGCTGCTCCTGTACGTAAGATGCCTCAGACAGGTGAAGTTGTTCGTTCTTCATTAAAGCCAATTGGTCAGACCTATACTTCAACTGCAATTGATACCAACAAGAATGAGATTATCACAGCATCACTTGAGCCTGCTACCGATGAAGAAATCGAGAATACCGTAAAGGTAATGGGTGGACAGGACTGGGAGCTATGGATTGAAGCCCTGAAGAATGCAGGTGTTCTGGCTGAAGGCTGTAAGACTGTTGCATACAGCTATATCGGTACCGAGATTACCTGGCCAATCTACTGGCACGGTGCTTTAGGAAAGGCTAAGGAAGATCTTGATAGAGCTGCTAAGGCTAACTGTGAGAGATTAGCTTCTGTTGGCGGTGAGGCAAAGGTTGCTGTACTAAAGAGTGTTGTAACTCAGGCTTCATCTGCAATTCCTGTAATGCCTTTATACATTTCTCTATGCTTTAAGGTTATGAGAGAGCAGGGTATTTATGAGTCTGTAATTGAGCATATTTACAGAATGTTCTCTGAAATTTACTCAAAGACTGTTGAGATTGATGATAAGAACCGTATCCGTATGGATTCATGGGAATTACGTGATTCTGTTCAGAACAAGTGCAAGGAATTATGGCCTAAGGTTACAACTGATAATCTATTTGAAATGTCTGATTATGCTGATTACAAGAAGCAGTTCTTACAGCTGTTCGGCTTTGAGGTAGATGGTGTTGATTACACCAAGGATGTAAATCCAGATGTTGCAATGGACAATCTTGAGAATATGCTTTAATTTAAAGCTGTATTTTTAAGGAGAGATGCCAACCTGAAAAAAAACAGGCTGGCA
Source organism: Succinivibrio sp. (assembly GCA_017959135.1). Taxonomy (GTDB): domain Bacteria; phylum Pseudomonadota; class Gammaproteobacteria; order Enterobacterales; family Succinivibrionaceae; genus Succinivibrio. The sequence goes on from JAGDBH010000186.1 coordinate 7,040, forward strand.
TTTTTTTGTTAGATTCTGCTTAAATATGAGGTAACAGTATTCTGCATTAAGGTTGCAATGGTCATAGGACCAACACCGCCTGGAACAGGTGTGATGTAAGCTGCGTGCTGAGATGCCTTTTCAAAATCAACATCACCACATAATTTTCCATCAGGAAGTCTGTTAATACCGACATCAATAACTGTAGCCCCGTCCTTAACTAAATCACCATCAAGGAATTTTGGTTTACCTACTGCTACAACAAGAATATCTGCATTTTTGATCAGAGCCTTCTGATCTTCTGGTTTTGAGAATCTGTGGGTAACTGTTGTGGTACAGCCTGCTAGAAGCAGTTCAAGTGCCATAGGTCTACCAACAATATTTGAGGCCCCCACAACAACGGCATTTAAACCCTTCAGATCTTCACCCAATGTTTTCTTTAACAGAGTCATTACTCCATGAGGAGTGCATGCACAGATGTATGGGATTCTCTGAACCAGTCGGCCGACATTATAAGGATGGAAGCCATCGACATCTTTTTCTGATGAAATAAGTTCAACAATTCTTGATTCATCCAGATGTGAAGGTAAAGGAAACTGAACTAATATTCCGTCTACTTCTGGATTATTGTTCAGTTCTTCAATTAGAGCATCAAGTTCATCTTGAGTTGTTGTTTCCGGCAGATCATACGCAAAAGATCTGATACCGACATCTTCACATGCTTTTCTTTTATTTCTTACATATACCTGAGAAGCAGGATCTGAACCTACAAGTACAACAGCCAAACCTGGACGGCGGAATCCTTGATTTACCTTTGCATCTACAGTTTCTCTAAGTTCTGCTCTTAACTGTTTTGCAATATTCTTACCGTCAATGATTTGAGCTGTCATTTGTTTATTTCTCCTCGATAAACTGCGATTGTTCTACTGCTGGCTCTTCAACCTGCTGTACAACCTGAGGCTCAGATACCTTAGTGTAATAGGTTATGCCTTTGTACAGCATGTTTGCGCTAATTATAAACAAAGCTACAGCAAAAATGCGTTTTAATGTTACTGGAGCGATTTTTTTACCAATATTGACTCCTAGTGGTGCACAGAAGAAAGAAATAGGAACTACACAAATGGCTGCCAGAACATTAACCAGACCAAAGGTTCCTAAAGGAGCTCCTGCTGGAGTAGAGTTTAAATTGGTGAATATCATGAGAAGAGCACCTGGTACACATACAAAAAGAGAAACAGCAGAAGATGTACCAATTGATTTATGAGGAGGTACTGAACAAGCATTCAGTACAGGAACTGTAAGTGTTCCTCCACCGATTCCAAGCATTGATGAGAAGCATGCTATGCAGAAAGCAATACAGTTCTGTCCGAATTTTCCAGGTAATTTATCGAATGCTGGTTTTGCTTTAGCTCTGAAGAGAGTATTGATGGAGTTTAGAATCATTACACCACCGAACAGGATGGTTAACCAGGCTCCGCCTAAGAATTTTGAAACCATGATTCCAATAAAAACACCTACAAGCATAGCAACTGACCATGCTTTAATTACATCAATATCTGTATTTCCTTTTTTATTCTGAGACCTTGCTGCAGATATAGATGTTGGAATCATACATAAAAGAGATGTTCCTGTTGCAATGATAACAGCAACATCCAATGGGACTTTAAAAAATACAGTGAAAACAAAAGTGAAGCAAGGAACAAAAATAATTCCTCCTCCTACTCCCAGTAATCCAGCAAGAAAACCTGCGACGACACCACATAAGGCGAGAATAGCTATAGTTTCAACTAATTCAATCAGGGGAATTCCTAAAAACATTTTTCCTCCTTTTTTAA
>JAGDBH010000187.1 GCA_017959135.1 Succinivibrio sp.
AAAGGGACTTAAGGCCTTAACTGTAGGTGATGATCCTGATACTATCTTTAGTGCTCAATAACTATCAGCGTATCAGCCGGCGGCAGAATATATTCTGAGGACAGGTTCTCGTTGTTCATAAAGTTAACAGAATTCTGTCCTATGAGAATAGTCTGGTTATCTTCTGTCCAGTTGATATAAATCTTTATACGTTCCTTTTTGCTCTTGAGATTCAGAGTGAATGTCGAGAAATCCTCATCTGGAATTACTTCTTTTACATAATACGTATAATCTCTGATTCTTCTGAGAAGCTCCTTATCCTCATGGCTGTAGTCACCAAGTCTGTCACCGATGGTTACAATTCCACCGCAGATAAGTACTGTTGCAATCTGCAGGTGAACATCATTTGGTTCAATATGCTGTCCATCAATATCTTTTATACAGAGTGCATCAGGATCATTTATCCATAGATTATTGTTCATCCACAGTCGATTAAAGGTTTCTTTTGCTTTCTGTACTGTTCTGTGATGATTTCTTTCAGTATCATCAGATATTCGCATGGTATGGAAGAGTCCAAGCGAAGGCCAGATAGGAGCATTGCAGCCTAAAAGACAGGCATCATCACCAATGGCATCAAGTATCGCCCTGATCCCTCGTCTGTAGTTTTCAATTCTGGAGATATTTCCTCTGAAGAGATATCCTTTGATTGCTCCCCAGTAGCAGGCATCCAGTTTGAAGTATCTTATACGCAGCTTTTTGACAAAAAAGTTAAAGATATTGTGGATATGATTTACAACTTCCTCGTTTGAAAAATCCAGAACATACCATGGAAGATCTCGCCAGCCTCCATAGGTCAGGTAGCCGGCAGGAATCAGATTTCCATCCATGTCGGTAGCCAGCCAGTCTGGGTGATTCTTTACAATATCCGACTCTCCGCTGACGATGAAAGGCGCAACCCAGATGGAAGGTCTTTTGCCTTTCTCTGCGATTTTTGCAATACATCCATCAAGACCATTGGAAAAGCTCTCTGAATATTCAAGCCAGTCACCCATATGGCTTTCATAACCATCATCTATCTGGATGTGATCAATAAAATCAAACTCTCCGGATTTATCTGCATTCTCAAGAATATCCTTCTCTGAGATATGATCATAATATGAGTACCAGGAGCACCAGGCACAAGGTCTTTCCTTGATTTTCAGAGGAGGGTGATTCTTCTTTATAAGTTTGGCAAATTTATCTAAAAGCAGAGCTTTGTCTGTTCCTTCCAAGATTACAAAACTTTCGGTGTTGATAATATCTCCTGAGCTGAAGATCTGTCCCTCTAAAGACATACAGACATGCAGAGTTCCGTCATTGAAGATTCTGAAAAATCCTGTGTATTTATTGCAGCTGGTAAAGCCAAGCAGAGTCCACTGATTTTCCTTTTTCAAAAGCAGCAGGTTGTATACGGTTCTGTAATCTTCGACAGGGTAGTGAGAGTATGGCGATAAATCATCCATGCATCGACCAATGTTTATGGGCTGTGCAAAGGTTCCGGTCATCTGAGCGAGCATCTGAAAGCCTTCGCCTATGAACTCTGTATCCGGATTTAATTTTGTATCGAGGAGGATTAGAACTGATGAAAATCTTGAGGTGGTGACAACCTTGCGGAAAACATACTCATCCGCCTGATTCTTTACATAGGCAATATCAGAAACTTTAAGCGTCGACTCAAGCGCTGCCTCTAGTGAATCCTTCAACATCTCTCATTCCTCTCAGATGCACAACACTATTTTCAATTATAGGTGACTGAATTAAAAGGAAATGTGAGATAGCGTAAAGACTACTGTTTAAGTGTCACATAAACAATCTGTGATGGATCGTGAAGTCTTAAAGGTGCTCCTGCCCAGATTCTGGTACCGTTGGAGACGATAACACGCTGTCTTCCTGTGTTGTACAGTCCACTGACATAGCCACCGTTGACCTTGGCTACAATCTGTTTGAGTCCTGGCATCAGACCTCCATGGGTATGACCGCATAGAGTCAGATCGGATTTATCCTTTAGCTGATTGGCAAGTTTTGGCTGATGAGACATGAAGACTGTAGGCAGTTTTCTGTCCGTATTTGCCAGTGCTTTCTGAATATCAGCCTCAGGAAGATTAAAACGGTGGGCAGAGATATCAATAACACCGCAGACATTTAAAAGAGGAACACCTTTTTCGTTTCTGATAATAACTCCGTCATTTTCCAGAAACTTTATGCCGCCTTTTTCAAAGTACTCAATCCAGTTATGATAACCGGAGTACAGCTCGTGATTTCCTGAAACCGCATAGACTCCGTATTTAGCCTTTAGGTCGAAGAGGATTTTTGTCATGTAGTCAAGCTCTTCAATCGTACCGTCAACAAAGTCTCCTGCAATCAGGATCAGATCCGGTTCAGTCTCATTTACTCTATTTACGATATCCTCAATTTCAGAAGGAATGGTAGGTGCTGAAATATGCAGATCCGCAAGCTCAACAATGCGAAGATCGTTAGCTTCTGAAGGTAGGTTCTTAACGGTAATCTCATAGAATTTATCTACTGGAGGAGCAAAGCCGTTGAATACCGCTCTTCCTCCGATCAGACAGGCTATAAGCAGAAACAGTGCTGCATATCGGGTGGACTGAGATGGAATTATGAATTTACCTGGATTCAGTCTTGAGAGCTTGTACACTCCGTTGATAATCATTCTGATAAGAGTCAGAAGGAACAGAAAGATCGAACTGAAATAGATGGTATCAAAGAAGATAGCAGGGTATCTTGAGAGCTTTGGATCCATCATATCTCCGCCTGAGAAGATATAGATGTACTGCTTAAGAGATCCCAGTCCAAAGATTATGGCTAAAAGAATTTTGTACTTTAAGCTTACCTTTTTTAAAGGCAGGATAAAGCACAGGATAATTACAAGTGCCTGGATAAATGGAAATATCTTAAACGCTAGCATATCATTCTCTTAATGTGTGGCCGGATACAGGCAGCCTAAAATAGAAGGCTCTTTTGCAGCGGTCGAATCCCCAAGATTTAAGCATTCTCTGTGCATAAACTTGTATGCAAAGTAGGCAAAGGCATGTGCCTCTAAAAGCTTTGAGTTTACACCGAGATCTTCTGCAGTCATTACCTTTACACCGTTTTTCTGAAGATTCTTTGCAAGACCTTCTCTTATATATGGATTATAGGCTCCACCTCCGCACAGGATAAGTCTTGTTTTTGAAATCTTATGTCGGTACATGCACATTCTGATGGCATTCACATTAACCATTACTGTAAACTCAGTAAGTGTTGCTATCAGATCGCAGATGAAATCCTCATCCTGTGTAGCAAAAAGCAGCTCTTCCTTAATAAAATCAAGACCGAAATCTTCTCGTCCGGTTGATTTTGGAGGCTCAAGTTTCAGGTATGGAGACTGCATGTATTTTTCAAGCAGAGCTGGTACAACCTTGCCTTTTAAAGCTAATTTAGCATCTTTATCATAGGGAATATTTAGAAGAGTTCTGCAGGCTCCATCAATAAGTGTATTTGCAGGACCGGTATCAAAAGCTTCAAGTATTCTGCCGTCAGTATCAATTACTGTAAGATTGGAAATTCCTCCCATGTTCAGAACCATTGAGACTTCATTCGCATCTTTAAACTGCATACTGTGAAAAGCCTGTGTCAGAGGAGCTCCGTTTCCGCCATGAGCAATGTCGGCAGAGCGGAAATCACAGACTGTATCAATTCCCGTTAAAGCACTAAGGAGTGCTCCGTTATCAAGCTGCAGGGAAAATCCTTTGGATGGGCGATGTCTTACTGTCTGACCATGAGAGCCGATAGCCTTTATATCCTTTGCCTGAAGTTTTGCCTTATCTAAAAGTGTATTAACAGCCTTAGCTTCATACTGAGCGATTTTTACTCTGGCAACACCAGCCTTTTCAATTTCATCTTCTGAGGATGAGCATAAAGAGTGCAGTAGTTTACGGGTATCCTCATCATAATCCACACTGGTACTCATGATTATTCTGCTTGTACTGCCATTAAATTCCACCAGTGCTGCGTCGATGCCGTCGATACTGGTTCCTGACATCAATCCTATATAAAGCTCAGCCATTATTCTTTCCTTTTGATTCAGCTTTTTTTAAGCCAAATAGTGCTTTTTTTTGTTTAGATCATGACCAAATTATATTAAAATATTGCGACTTATATTTTTTTTTATGCAAATTTTGCAACGTTTTTAATTATTTAAAAGGTTATACGATGTCTGATATCGAAAATGCATTACGTGAAATCACTCGTGGTGCCGAGGAAATCATTCCTCTAGATGAACTTAAAAAGAAACTGGAGTCAGGTAAACAGTTAGTTATTAAACTGGGTATGGATCCAACTGCTCCTGATATTCATTTAGGACACACCGTTATCCTAAACAAGCTTCGTACCTTCCAGAAATTAGGCCACAAGATTGTGCTTATCATTGGTGATTTTACCGCAGCAATCGGTGATCCATCTGGTAAAAATGCA
>JAGDBH010000188.1 GCA_017959135.1 Succinivibrio sp.
GGAACCTCAAAGAACAGAGCTGCAGTACAGGGAATCTGCCAGAGAGTTCAGGCAAAGACCAATATTAAATGTATGGTTCAGACTTTATAAAACAGCTTGAAATCCTACGACAGTAAGTTGTAGTCATTACAGAAGGTGACCAAATGCAGATTGATGAACTAACAGCCTATCTTTCATCTTATCTTGATGTGGGAGCATTTCATGATGCTTCTCTGAACGGACTGCAGATTGAAGGTTTTAAAAACTGTACCAAAATTGCCACTGCGGTTACAGCTTCTCTTGAGGCAATTGACGCTGCAATTGAAGAAGGTGCAGATACACTTCTGGTTCATCATGGTCTTCTGTGGAAGGGCCAGATGTCTCCTATCTGTGGAACCTTAAAGGAAAGATATTCTGCTATTTTGGAATCAAATATCAATCTTCTGGCATATCACCTTCCTCTTGATGCCAACATGGAAGTTGGCAACAACAGCTATCTGTGCCATCTTCTGGATTTAAAGAATATTGATTATGTAAGCCCAGGCGATCCTTCATCTATTGCCATGAAGGGCTCATTTTCAAAGAAACAATCAATAAGTGAAATAGCATCTTTACTTGCAGATTCTCTTCAGACTTCAGTTTCAGTCTTAGGTCACTGCGATAGAGATACTCTTATCTCAGATGTAACCGTATGTTCAGGCTCAGGCTCATTCCTGATTGACTCAAATTATGTACCTGATTTTCAGGCTCTGATTACAGGTGATGTGAATGAGCAGACCTATCATATGTCAAAAGAAACAGGCACTCCTGTTTTCGTTTTGGGACATGACGCCTCTGAACAGGGCGGTATCAAGCTTTTAGGCGATCATATTGCCCGCAGGTTTGATATTGAACATATTCATCTGCATTTTAATGTCGAAAACGAAGTAAGTATCTATGACTACTCAGACAAATAATTCAGAACTGTCTCCTGAAGCAATATTAGTAAGAGATGCCTTAATCAGGCATGGGCTGGAATCCCCATGGCAGGATAACGGACTGTCATCAGAAGAGAAAAAGGATATCATCCGATCTCATATGTCATCCATTATGACAACCTTAGGTCTTGACCTGTCTGATGATTCTCTTTCAGAAACTCCATCCCGTGTTGCAAGAATGTTTGTAGATGAAGTCTTTTCAGGACTTGATTACAGAAATTTCCCAAAAGTTAGTGTATTTGAAAACAAGATGCATTTTGATGAAATGGTAAAGGTATGCAATATTACCGTTACATCAACATGCGAACATCATTTTGTTGTTATGGATGGTGTGGCAAAGGTTGCCTATATGCCATCGGATAAAATCATTGGTTTATCCAAGGTTAACCGTATCGTTCAGTTCTTTGGTCACAGACCTCAGGTGCAGGAAAGACTTACACAACAGATAAAAGTAGCGCTGCAGACTCTACTGGATACTAAAAACGTTGCTGTAACCATTACTGCCACACATTACTGTGTAAAATCCAGAGGTGTAAAGGATCAGACTTCTGAAACCACAACAACAGCCTTAGGCGGTCTTTTCAAGACCAACCCATCATCAAGACATGAGTTTTTAACTGATTAAAGAAGGTTTTTTATGAGAAATCCTGACTATAAGGTTGCTTTGATTGTTCCTGTTTATAACGAACATGAAACAGTTGAAACTTTTGTTAAAACAGTTAATGAAAAGTTAGCTGCAGAGCTTGAGCATATTGAAATTGTATTTATTGATGACGGCTCAGCAGATAATACTGTAGAACTTATTGAAGAACTTCAGAAAAATGACAAGAAGATCAGCTTAATCAGACTATCAAGAAATTTCGGTAAGGAAGCTGCCATGTCTGCAGCCCTCGATCTTGTTCAGTCAGATGCAATTGTTCCTATCGATGTTGATCTGCAGGACCCACCAGAGCTGGTTTTAGAATTCATCAGAATCTGGCGCGACGAAGGTATTGATACCGTATACGGTGTAAGAGAAGACCGTTCAAGTGATACCAACACTAAGCGAGTATCATCAGAGGGCTTCTATTATGTATTCAACAAGATGTCTGGAAAGGTTAAGATCCCTTCAAATGTTGGTGATTTCAGACTGATTGACAGAAAGATTATCGATATTCTGAAGACTTTAAAGGAACGCAACCGTTTCATGAAGGCTCTTTATGCATGGCCAGGCTTCAGCTCAAAAGGTGTTGGTTATACAAGACCTGAAAGAGTTGCCGGTGAGACCAAGTGGAACTACTGGAAGCTATGGAACTTTGCACTGGATGGTATTTTTGCCTTCTCATCTCTGCCTTTGAAGGTATGGTCATATATTGGTGGATTTATCGGACTGCTGTCTCTGATATACATGACCTGGAATATCTTTAAGACTATGATTTTCGGTAACCCAACCGCCGGTTATACAACCTTAATCTGTGTGATCCTGTTCTTAGGTGCAGTTCAGCTGATTTCAATCGGTATTCTGGGTGAGTATGTGGGCAGATTATCTCAGGAAGTTAAGGGCAGACCTGTGTATGTTGCTCAGTCAATTACCGGTCCTCTTGCAAAGAAGATCCCTCAGGGAATCTCATCTACTGAGGTAGGTATTTCCTACAACTCAGAGGAAAACAGTGTAAAGAAGCTTACTTCTAAAGAAGAAGTCAAAGCCTAATAGAGTCTCAGCATGGTCAGTATCTGTTAATAGGGCGGGTACTGGCCTTATGGTTTGAATAGAATTAACTTTTGCGCACTGGCGCTCTGTTCCACTTTAACAGGTGGCTTTTGTTTTTTGATAATATGGATTCTAAGAAAAGTTTTTACGAGCTTGTAAGGTTTGTGATAGTTGGTGGCGCTGCAACCTTAGTAGATCTTGCAGTTACTACCGCTCTGGTTTTTGCTACATCCTTACATGAGAATATTATTACAAGCGTTGCTTTTATAACTGCGTTCTGGGTTTCTTATTTTGGTCATAAGAACTTTACCTTCAAAAAAGACGGCAGTGCTGTAGCTTTTTTCATTCTTGCAGTTTCAACTCTTGTAATCCGTAATATCATTGTGTGGGGACTGGTGCTCTGCAATATAAGAGGTTTACCAGCTCTGATTACTGCAATGGTTGCTGTAACCGCTATTACTTATTTTGTTGCTAAGTTTAAGATTTTCAAAGGCTGATTCAAGGAGTTTTTGTGCGCATTGCTTTAGGTATTGAATACGAGGGAAGTAATTACGCTGGATTTCAACGCCAGAGTACTTTAAAGACAGTACAGGGCGAGTTGGAAAGAGCTCTTTCGATTATTGCCGATGAGGAGATACAGCTTCAGTGTGCCGGCAGAACAGATGCCGGTGTAAATGCCACTGGTCAGGTTGTTCATTTCGATGTGACAAAGGAGAGACCTGACAGAGGCTGGATTATGGGTACCAACAATAATCTTCCAAATGATATTGCTGTAACCTGGGCTAAACACGTGGATGATTCTTTCCATGCCCGTTTTTCCGCCAGAGCAAGACGTTACAGATATATCATTCAGAATACTCTGTACAGACCTGGTATTCTGAATAAAGGTGTTTCTGTATATCAGGGAGATTATGATGTTGAGCTGATGCAGGAAGCTGCCGACTATATTCTAGGCGAGCATGATTTCAGTTCATTCAGAGCTTCTGAGGATGAGTCACGATCATCTAACCGCTGTGTACATTTCTGCAAGGTATACAGATATGGTCAGTATATCGTTTTCGATATTGCGGCCAACGCATTTTTAATGCACATGGTAAGAAACATTGTGGGTTCTCTTTTAACAGTTGGCAATAAGACCAATTCAGTTCAGTGGTTCAGAGATATGTTTGATGCCAGGGATAGAAATCTTGCAGGCCCAACAGCTAAGCCTCATGGTCTTTATCTTGTGGATGTAAGTTACCCGGCAGAATTTAATTTACCTAAAAGACAATGTATTGGTCCAATCTGGATGCCATAGCATGTTACAATAATAAAAAAATTAGGACACGTTATGTTTAATATCCCAAATATTCTAACTTTAATCAGACTAGGCCTGATTCCAGTATTCATCATGCTGTTTTACATGCCATCCGATATGTCGAACTTCTATGCGGCAATCGTTTTTGTAATTGCGGCTCTGACGGACCTGCTTGACGGCTACCTTGCAAGAAGAATGAAGCTTACCACTAAGTTCGGAGCTTTCCTTGATCCTGTTGCAGACAAGATCATCGTATGTACAGCTCTGGTTCTGATTGTTGAGCACTATTCACTTTACAGGGATGTTCTGTATCCTCATTTAGGTAAGTTTATTACAATCCCAGCCATGATTATTATTGCAAGAGAAATTACCGTTTCTGCACTAAGAGAGTGGATGGCAGAGCTTGGCAAGAGAGCCAATGTAGCGGTTAGCTGGATTGGCAAGTGGAAGACCACTATTCAGCTGATTGCTATTTCCGGTTTAATCTGGCGTTATAACGAGGTTATGATTTATGCCGGTGTGGTTGCACTTATTATTGCAACTGTTCTTACTATCTGGTCAATGATGATTTATCTGAAGGCTGGATGGGTATACATGAAAGAAGAAAAATAGAATTAGTTTTTCTTGTTTAATAGATTATTCTATTTTTATTTTACAAAAGTTTTAA
>JAGDBH010000189.1 GCA_017959135.1 Succinivibrio sp.
GGTTACCTTATCTCCCTTTCTGATCTTAAGATCAAAAAGCTCGGCTGTATACTTCTTAGGATTAAGACCTGCATTAAGTAACAGCTCAACCGTACCGACTTCAATAATAAGGGCGTTGTTTTTCTCCGATACCGACTTTATCACTCCGACGCAGGGAGCTCGCAGGGTATCCGAGGTTGGAAGAACCGCAACAGAAGGCCCGATGATATTGTTTGAGATGATTGAGTTTTTTATAAGCTCGGATGGCAGAATATTTCCCTCAAAAGGTGATTTAATCCTTTTGACTGTTGGATAGTCCAGAAAAGAAAACAGTGTGCCGATATTTTTAAACATAAAAAACTCAGTATTTACATCGATGATGATCGTATTGTAGCGTTTTTACAAATAAAAAAAATCAGACGGGATCAAAGAGAGCAAGAGAAATTAAAATCAGGCTCTGATTTCTCAGAGCCATAAGATTAAAGAATCAATGCCAGAACAGGAATTGATAAAACAGAGAATAAGGTTGTCAGGAAGGTACCCTCAGACATGGTTGAACCGTCGATATTGTTCTTAAGACAGAGCATGGTACCGATTGAGGCCACAGGCATACCAAAGAGGATAACCAGCACGTCAGCATACTTGTCATCAAGAGGGCTTAGCTTATAAAGACCGCACATCAGAACAGGAATACCGATTAGCTTGATTAAGGTTAGAACATACATTCTGATATTAACAAGCATCTTTAGAACAGGGATTCCTGCAAGAGTAGAACCGATAATCAGTAAAGAGCCTGGTACAGTCATGCTGCCTACTAAAGAACATGCAGATGAGATTTCACGAGGAACTGAAGCCTGGAAATACACAATCACGATGGTGATATAGGTTGCACACAGACATGGAGAGAACAGTGATTTCCACTTAAAGTTGAACTTGCCCTTACCTGAGGTAATGATAGGTACACCAAACATAAAAATCAGAATATTAAAAGGAATGGTGACCACTGCAGCGTAGAAGATGGCGGTTGAGCCGAATAGAGCTGCAAGTACAGGGAAACCGATAAAGTTGATGTTTCCGAAAATCAGCATGAATCTGTATGAACCTATTGCCTCAGGATCGTTACAGATCAGCTTTGAGGTAATAAAGGAGATTAGAAACAGCAGCGCATATGAAAGAATACCGGCTGTAAGTACTGGAGGAATATCCTCAGGCTTTGGCAGTACATCCCCCATTACAGAAGATAGAATCAGAAAAGGTGCGGTTATATTTAAAATCAGAGATGAGAGCTTACGGTTAAAATCAACATCCATGTATTTAAGCTTGTTACAGCAGAAGCCAATAATTACAAGCAAAAATAGAGCAGACATCTGTGCTAGTGTGTCTATAAAACTCATAATTTCTAAAAATAATAATTGATTGGAAGAAATCTCAGAAAAAGTGAGATGCGGTTAACAGAAAACAATATTATTCCTTGAACAGAAAATTGCAAGAAATATTTTTACATGCAAAAAAGTTGAGCAGAAAACTGGAATACTCTACCCTATTTCAGACGGGTTCCTCGTACGGATACACAGCTGTGCTTCTTAGGATTTAGCTTTAAAAGCTCAATACAGGCATTTATATAATCATTTAAAGCAATAAAGCTATCGCCGTTTATGCCTACCGGAAGAATATTGTCAGAAAACTCGTATTCACCTGAGCCATAGGAGTATTCATCTAAAAGCAGAGGCGGACAGAGTACAGACCAGTCAACGTTGATACAGGATGAGAGTCTCTTATAGGCATTGACGCACAGGCGATCGGTTCTGTTCTGTTTATCATCCAGAATCACGGAGTCAGATTCCACCACCAGCTTCTGTCTGGTTTTATCGGTATATAAAAAGGCTGCAGAGCCAAGCTCCAGCAGTCTTACAGGTGTGTCTTTGAGAATTTCAAGTAAATGCCATACAGGCAGCACATCGGATGAGAAGCGGGTAATCTCAAGAAAGGACAGAGCATCTACGATATAGTGACAGTCTTTTATATCCTCAAAGGTTATATCGTCGTAGTCTTTGACAATAAGCTTGCCGTTTCCCACCACATCGGAGAACGAATTAACAATACTTGTTACCTTTATGCCCTGACTTTCAGCTTTTAATACAATTTTATTTCCACAACTGGTATTCGCACCAATTACCGCAATGCGCATTTAGACTAAATCCCTTTTTGGATGCATCGGCACTGAATCAATCAGACTGAACTCACCGTACTTGAGCCAGTTTTCAAAACGGATTGTATTGTGCCACTGCAGATATTCCTTATTAGGCCAGAACTTTCTGTCATCTGGAAGCTTAAGCTCTACACCGTCAAACTCTGAATAAGGTGCATTCTCCAGAATCATCTTGTTGGACAGCTTAACAACAATCTTGTTTCTGCCCTTGTAACAGAAGGTCATCAGGCCCTTCGAAAACAGACTGTGAATGTCTGCTCTCAGTATAATTCCATTGTCGTAATCAACGAATCTCTCATCGTACATGGTCTTGATATGAGCAACCTCTAAAGCAGGTACCATGGTACATCCGGTTACGGCGCATCTTCTGTTGTAGATGGACAGAAGTGTAGTCTTATACTGAGAGGTTCTATCATAACTCTTATTGATGACAGCCTTGTAGTAGATTCCCGGCCATGTATGATCTGACGCAGAAAAATCTGCAATGCTCAGACGTCTGTCGTTGGATACCTTGTAAAGGTATTTGCCCAGTGGAGTATCCAGATCAAGAATGAAATGACTCTTGCCGGTCAGATTGAACATGAACTCTTCAGGGATCTGTACCATCTGACTTCTTACAAAAATAAAGGATGCAGTTGCAATATAGCAGGAGAGCTTCTCCTCGGTGCTGCCGTGACATTCCTTCAGTCTATTAATAAAGGAGTCATATGAGAGGTAGCCTGCACGTACGCCGTAACGGTACCAGCAGTCATCAGCTGAAAGCTCTATATGAGTAAAGAAGTAGCCGCCGCCGACAATGTACTGACGATTATCCTTTTCAACCACGAAAAGCATCATTGAACCAGGAGCAGGTGTTACTTTGTCATCATCGTCATGGTTAAACTCTTCCATCTTGGTATACCAGCAGTTTGAATAGCTGGAGCCGTTGGAAATAAAGTTAGCCTTTATAACCTGATACCAGTTGTAAGGAACCTTGCATACTAGGATTGATTTATCATTTTGCATAGCTTACAGGTACTGGATAAAAAGATACCAGGGTATCTCCAGCCACCCCTCCGTAGTTTAAAAGCAGAGTACAACTCAAAAAAAGCGCCGACTGAAAAATCAGAGAGCAAAAAACACAGCACACGCACGGTTTATATCTACGTGAATGCTGTTCTTATTATTAATAGTGTACGATAAGATTCTTTAAAACTATCATACATTTACAGTTTAGTTAGATCCCCATAGGATTTCCATATCTCCTCTGTGAATTGTCTAATAAAATTGATCAAAATTGGCACTATTAGGCAAAAAAGTCTAATTTATTCGCCATGATTAAAAGAAAAATTGTAGACACTATCACATTTTTAGTTTTTTTTGATTTTTAAAATATCTCTATATTTCAATATGTTAAAAAATGTAACCGATTACATTATATATGTTTTGTAAACGTTTACGGTGACATTTATCACATTAATAGGATTTTTATAACACAGGTCAAATTTTAATGCAACATTTTGATTTAAAAGGGTTTTATAAACACTATTTTTGTACAATAAGTTTCATTTTGGAGCAGAGAAAATGTCATGAAAATGAATGAAAATGAAACAATTTTTCACTCTCTACCCCACCAGTAGCACAGAAAAATATTTTTGGTAAAATGCCCATTGATCTGTTTAGGATACGTAAGCTCTTTGCTTAAATACTCTCTAAACTATTTATTTTTAAACACAAGGTTAGTTAAATATGGAAAATGTTGTTGCTGGACTAAGCACTGTTGATTATGTAATCTTCGGTGTATATGCTCTAGTTGTTATTGCAATCGGTCTGTTTGCATCAAAGAAGAACACTCAGAGTGCTGAGGGTTACTTCCTTGCAGGCAAGTCAATCCCATGGTGGGCAGTTGGTGCTTCTCTAATCGCTGCTAACATCTCTGCAGAGCAGTTCATTGGTATGTCAGGTTCTGGCTTTGCTATCGGTTTCGGTATCGCTGCTTATGAGTTCATGGCTGCAGTTACCCTAATCCTGGTTGGTAAGTACTTCCTACCAATCTTCATCGAAAAGGGAATCTATACCATTCCTGAGTTCGTTGAGAAGCGTTTCAACAAGACTCTAAAGACCATCTTAGCTGTATTCTGGCTATGCTTATATA
>JAGDBH010000190.1 GCA_017959135.1 Succinivibrio sp.
AGCCGTTATAGTTTCCTGAGAAGGTGTAGCTTTCACGACCAAACTCGATTTTTGCCACATCCTTTAAAATTACAGAGGCTCCATTTTCATAGGACTTTAGGACAACCTTTTCAAAATCCTCGATTGAGCTTAACATCTCACGGGATTTGATAGTTATGTTTATAGGTTCGTCATAATCATTTGGCAGAGCACCTAACTGACCAGATGAAATCTGCCTGTTCTGAGAATTCAGAGCATTTACAACATCCTGAGGGTTCAGCTTATAGGATGCCATCTTATCAAGGTTAAGCCAGATTCTGACAGCAAAGGCTGAACCGAATACCGAAACACTGCCGACTCCATTGATACGGCTTAACTGATCCTGCAGCACCGAGACCACAAAATCCGAGATGTCTTCCTGAGTCATTGAGCCGTCAACACAGTAAAAGGCAATTCTCTGCAGAGTATCCTCGGAGACTTTTCTTACAGAAACACCGTTATCCTGTACAGCCTGAGGAAGCCTGCTCATGATATTCTCAAGACGATTCTGAATCTGCATCTGTGCAACATCCGGATCAATTGACGGATCAAAACTGAAACTGATGTTTGCATCTCCCTCTGAGGTTGATCTTGATGAGAAATATAAAAGACCATCAAGGCCTGACATCTGCTGTTCAACAACCTGAACTACAGAATTTTCAATGGTAATTGCAGATGCACCGTTGTATCTTAAAGTCAGTCTTACAGATGGAGGAGCAATATTAGGAAAACGGGCAATCTCCAGATTAGGAACACAAAGAAAGCCCATAAGAATAGTAATAAAGGCAACAACAGTTGCAAGAACAGGGCGGTAGATAAAAAAGCGACTCAGCATGCCCTACTCTCCTGAACTTACTTTAACTTTTATACCGTTTTTAAGCAGTTTCTTTCCGCTGACAACTACCCTGTCACCTATATTAAGTCCGGATTTGACCAGATAATAACCATTTACAGCTCTTGCTAGCTCAACTCTCTGACGTAATGCGGTATCATCCTTTACGACAAAAACAAAAGTCGCCCCCTTAGGCTCTCTTATAATCGCGCTTTCTGGAATGCTTAGAGCATCTTTTGCAACGCCGTAATCAATGACTGCACTAACAGTCATACCAGGCAGGAGAATATGATCCTCATTATCGAAGATTGCTCTTAAGGTCAGATTGCCGGAATCTTCATCCACCACAACCTCATGGAATTTAAAAGAGCCTTCCTTTACATAGTGATTATCCTCAGATAAGGACACCTTAACCTTAAAACCGTCCTTTGGCATGTGAAGTTCGCCGTTTTTTAGTCTGAGCTGCCACCTTCTAAATGCATCCGCACTCTGCTGAAGATCAACATAAACCTTTGAGATATCAACTACAGTTGTCAGAAGGTCACTCTGATTCTGAGTTACCAGTGCACCTTTCGTTACATTGGATTTACCGACAATTCCGTCTATAGGTGATAAAACTCTGGTGTACTCAAGATTAAGCTTTGCATCCTCAAAATTAGCCAGAGATATTTTCTGCTGAGCTAAAGCCTCGGCATATTCAGATTTAACGTTTTCAAGCTCCTGATTACTTACAGAGTTGGTTTTCTGAAGATTTCTGTATCTATCAAGCTTGATTTTAACCAGATTGAACTTGGCACAGTATTTCTGATATTCAGCCTCAGTGTAGTCATAACGGTTCTTAAAAGGTCTGTCATCAATCTGGTATAGAGGCTGACCTTTCTTTACGGTCTCACCTCCGGAGAAAAGCTGATCACGGATAATACCGCTTATCTGAGGACGTATATCCGCACTTTCATATGCCCTGACACTGCCGTTTAGATGGGCAATAAGCGACACATCCTGTTTTTCAAGGCTTACAACTTTAACCTCAATTTCCTGTGCACCTTTGTTTTTGGAATTCTGATAATCCCTGCATCCAAAGCAGAGTACTGATGCAAGGAATACAGCACAGACTATTATTTTTCTATTCACGGTATTATCTCTTTACATAATTCACATTCATAGAATAGCGAAAATGCGTCAACGATAGTTTGAGATTTAATATATTTTGATAAAAATAGATGCTCACTGTCACAAAACAGTCATTTTATCGTCTTTACTCTCAACAAATACTATAAAATTATAAATGTAGTTACAATTATTCATCTTTACATAAAAACTCAAGAAGAATAATCCTTAAGAATATTCACAAATTAAAAGAATAAAACAGATTTTGATTTGGGAGGAGAAAGAATATGTCAGATAAGATTGATGTTAACAATATCAACGTTGGTCCAATATTACCTCAGGACGATGAGATTAAAGTTAATGGCAACAAAGTACCTGAGAACCTGAAGGATGCTAAAGTCGACAATCCCCCTCCTGCCCAGAAGAATGATCTTCCTGACTCCCCTGTTGAGCTAAGAAAGCAGATCGATAAGATTGTATCTACAGAACTGAGCCCTCTGGCTGCAAGTATCGCCAATAGCGCTTTTGAGGCATTAAAGGCAGAAGTTGCCCTAGAAGAGATTAAGGCAAATATTGAAAGAGCCAAAAAAGATTCCGAAGATTTGCGAGAGCAGCGCAAGCTTAATCAGAAAGAATATGAGAAGATATTACAGTTGCTTCATATGGCTGTAAAAGAAAGAAACCAGATTTCAATCGGACAGATGCCTGTTATCAGAAGTGAAACCGACCTTACTGATTATGTAAGACTGCAGCTTAAGAATGACGTTTCAAGAGGATCTACCGCAAAGACAGGCGTTGCTTTGGACAGCGATAATATCAATCGTGATGTATATGAGTTCAAAGGTCTGGTTTTCAGAGCAGATA
This sequence comes from Succinivibrio sp., assembly GCA_017959135.1. Lineage (GTDB taxonomy): Bacteria > Pseudomonadota > Gammaproteobacteria > Enterobacterales > Succinivibrionaceae > Succinivibrio. Next base: position 2,822 of record JAGDBH010000190.1, read on the forward strand.
ACCGCTCTCCTGATGAAGTAAGACAGGCTGGCGGCTTTACCTCCCGCAATGATCTTTCTGTTGCAGACAACAGGATAGAAGCTATGGGATTGGGTAAGACCAAAGGCGCAACCGGCCCAAACGGTGTTTCAACTGCAGATAATATTGAGAACGCCAAGAATTATCTGACAAATCCAAAAGGCCGTATCTACATCATTGATACTTCAAAGCTGGGCGAAGATGAGCATGCTTATTCAATGAAAGATATTCTTTTAAAGAACAAGATAAAGAATCTTGATGAAAGCGGTGGTGAGGTGAACATTACAAAGATTCATCCAGGTGCAATTATTGGATGGATTCAGCTCCCTGAGGGTATGGTAACCAGCAAGTCCAACATATCCTTAGAACAGATCTCAGTTGGGATCAACACCGGTGCTGTTAAGGTAGAACTCAATAAAGATTATGTATAACACGGAAAATAATTTTGTATCACTGATTGATACATTAGGTTCCAGACTTAAGGTCTCTATCATGATGAGTCCACAGAACACCTGCTGTCTCATCTTTGATAGAGATCCTGTCA
>JAGDBH010000023.1 GCA_017959135.1 Succinivibrio sp.
CCCTTGTCACGATCACCGCCGCAGCCTAGAACACACCAGATATCGCCGTCAGGATGATGCTCTCTTACACCGCGAAGAACCTGCTCAACACCATCTGGAGTATGAGCATAGTCAACAACAATATGAGGCTTGTGCTCAGCAGTAAAGCACTCCATTCTGCCCTTGATTGGCTTTAGCTTTGAAGCGGTTGCTAAAAGCTTGTCTAATGGGAAGCCCAGATTTAGAAGAACAGTCAGAGCACAGGCAAAGTTTTCAACATTGAATCCGCCTAAAAGACCGATTTCGCACTTGCCTGAACCGTAGCTTGATTCAACCTCGATTACGATTGAGTGAGCCTTGTATGTTGCAGATTTGATCCATACGTAGCGGTTAAATAAAAGAGAATTGGTAGAGCTGAAGAAATCACTCTTGCAGCTGTAGGCAACACAGCCATGAAGCTCTTCGCTGTATTTTATACCCTGCTCGTTATCAACATTCAGAACAATACGCTTTGGAGGAACTCTCTTTAGGAAGTTCAGTTTAGCCTCGGCATAATTCTCCATGGTCTTATGATAATCAAGGTGATCACGGGTCAGATTTGTGTAACCTGCGGCACTGAAGGTACAGCCGTCAATTCGACCTTCAACAGCACCGATTGATGAAACTTCCAGGGCAGCGTAGTGAGCCCCCTGATGAACCATCTGATGTAAGGTTTTCTGAAGAGTTACAGCATCTAAAGTTGTATTTGAACTTTTCTGAAGGTCTGGCAGGAATCCGAATCCTAATGTACCTAAAACAGCACATTTGGTATCCATGCCGAATGAAAGCCACTGAGCAATCAGCTGTGTAATGGTACTCTTACCATTTGTTCCGGTAATACCGATAAGACCGATTTTATTTGAAGGATTATCGTAAAACCAGCTTGCCAGAAGACCGATTTTCTTTTCCTTAGGGATCTTGATTACAGGAATGGTTATACCTTCAAGATCTTCATCTGAAGGAGGATTCTTTTCCTGATATAAGATGGCAGCAGCTCCTGCCTCCTGGGCAGAACGCATATACTTAAGACCGTTGGTTCTGGTTCCCTTTAAAGCTAAAAAGGCAGAACCATCCTTAATTTTTCTTGAATCAATTTCAAGATCGAGAACCTCAATGTCCTCAACCTTTTTCTTTAAACCTAGGAAGCTTACAATCTGTTTTAATTTTTTCATTTTAGTTTCTTTTTATTTTTCTTTATCCAGAGGTACATCTGGCTTAATGTTATATAACTGTAATGCTCTGGACATAATCTCACTAAATGCAGGTCCGGATACTGTACCACCGTAGAACTTACCTGCCTTAGGTGCATTTATAACCACAACAAGTGCAAATCTTGGATTTGACAATGGAGCAAATCCGGCGAAGGTTGCCATATAGAACTTACCGTAAGTTCCACCTGATGCAATCTTTGCTGTACCAGTCTTACCCGCTACTCGATAGCGATCAATTGCAGCTTTACCACCGGTACCGTTATTAACTACAGATTCCAGTGCCCGCTGCATATTCATTACGTGTTTCGGAGACATGACATTTGTACTCTCCGGAACCTTTGGAACTCTAAGAATAGATACTGGTAATCTGTTTCCGCCATTGGCCAGTGTTGCATAGGCTGATGCAAGCTGAACATTGGTAACAGCTACACCATAACCGAAACCAAGAGTAGCCTTATCAATCTCTGACCAGAAAGGTCTGTTCTCGTTAAGTCTTCCTGAACTTTCTCCGGCAAGACCTGATGCAGTTTTACTTCCAAAGCCGAATCTGTCCAGCACAGACATAATCTTATGAGGGCCAAGTCTCATGGAGATTCGAGCCATACCGGTATTTGAAGAATACTTGATAATATCGGCAAGAGTTCCCTGACTCATGGCGTGAGAATCCCTTACCATTTTACCATCAACTATAAATGGACGGGTATCAAAAACTTCATTCCAATTGGTTGATTTTGCCTCCAAAGCAGCCAGAGCAACTAGAGGCTTCATGGTTGAACCTGGCTCGAAAATATCTGTTACTGCCCTATTTTTGGCATTGGTACTGTCGAACTTCTTTCTGTTGTTAGGATCGAATGAAGGAGCGTTGGCAATTGCCAGAATCTCGCCTGTCTTAACATCCAGCAGAACTGCTGTTCCGCTGTCAGCATCATTCTCTTTAACTGTGTTTTCAAGAGCTGCATAGGCAACTTCCTGAAGGCGGTTATCAATACTCAGGACAAGACTTCCTCCCTGAGTTCCCTTTTTCACAGTACCCAGATTCTCAACGATATGGTTGAACTTATCCTTTTTGGCAAGTCTTGTTGAAGAGGTTGAGGTCAGGAATGTGTTAAAGCTCTGTTCAACACCATATACACCTGCACCTTCACCGTTAAGAATACCGATAAGAGTGGCATTCATTGCTCCGGTTGGATAATGACGACGATAGCTGTCACCTAAAATAATACCGTTCTTGCCCAGAGATTTAAGCTTCTTGGCTTTATCAACCTCAAGGTAGCGTTTCAGATGAACAAAGCGTCTGGTCTGATCAGCAGTTCTCTTATAAAGAGTATTCAGATCAATTTCCAGAATCTTGGCAATCTCTGCCATTCTGGACTTATCAGAATAAACACCTTCCTCATGAAGGAATTTAGGATCAGCATCGACGGTTTTGACAGGCACAGAAATAGCCAGAATTCGACCGTTTCTGTCTGTAATAAGTCCGCGTGGAGGTTCATAGTTGTAGTTACGAACTACACGTGCATTACCTTCAGCGATTAGTTTTTCAGGATATAGGATCTGGATCCACAGTAGCCTTCCAATTAAGGCTGCCATAAATAAAAAAGCAACAGTCCACACTATAAAAATGCGGAATTTGCTTATTTGTAGGCGACTGCTCCCTTGTTCGTGGATGAGGGCCATTTTATCTTAAATCAATTACAACTTCGTCTTCTGTTTTTGGCTGAACCATGGCTAGTTTGTTAATAGCGGACTTTCTGACAACAGAGTACTCTGTCAGAACTTCTCTCTCAGAAAGCAGTGAAAGCCATTCCCTATGCATCAGTTCATTCTTCTGGGTGACTTCATTCAGCTCAATGGTTATATCACGGGTCTGCTGAACGATATGTACCTTATAAACTGATAAACATGTCGCTACTAAGATTAACACAAAAGATAAAGAATGTGCGAAAACGTCTTTTAGTATTGTAGGAACCAAAGCCGACTTTTTAGCGGATTCAAGCTCTGCTGTATATAAAGGTATAGCCAGAATCTCTGGAGATAAACCATCGTTCTGGTTGTCAGCATTGGTGATACGAAGAATCCTCTGCTCTGTAACTTCAGTTACAACAGTTTTTTCTTCTTTTTTATCCTCCTTAGGTGCAGAGATCTGAATCTTTGTAACCTCAGGAGTCTGTAAAGTGCTGTTTGCTTTATGTTTATGAGTCGATCTGTCACCAAATTGGGGTTCTTTTTCTTCCTCAACAGGTAGGTTATCTTCTAATTTTCGTAATGCTGATGACTCTTGCATTTAAGGTTGCCTCTTAAGTCGTCTGCAGACTCGCAGTGTTGCACTTCGAGATCTTACATTTGACTCTATTTCTTCTGCGGTTGCCTTTATGGCACCTCCAACGGGCTCCACCTTTGCTGTAGCTAGTCTCATTTTTTCTGTTTCTTCGAAAGTCAGAGGTAATCCGTTAGGAACCTTCTGGCCCTGAGACTTATCTTTTATAAATGTTTTTACAATTCTGTCTTCTAATGAATGGAAGCTGATTACACACAGTCTTCCATTGTCAGCCAATACCTCAAGGCTGCTGTCCAGAGCTTTCTTCAGCTCATCAAGCTCACCGTTTACGGCTATTCTCAGAGCTTGGAAACAGCGGGTAGCCTTATGTTTAGGAGTTGGCTTACCACCGATTACTCTTTTAATAAATTCAGAAAGTTCCAGTGTGGTTTCAAAAGGTTTCTTTTCACGGTCTCTTACAATTGCAGCTGCAACTTTAGAAGCAAAGTTCTCCTCGCCTTAAACCTTGAATATATAAGCAAGATCCTGTTTTGAATAGGTATTAACAATTGTCTTTGCATCAA
>JAGDBH010000191.1 GCA_017959135.1 Succinivibrio sp.
CCTGCAACAATATATCCAATCAGAGCACAGCTTGCTACAAGCAGAGCATATGGAAGCTGAGTGTAGACGTGTTCAATGTGAACACAGCCTGAACCTGCGGAGGACAGAACTGTTGTATCTGAGATTGGAGAGCAGTGATCACCGAATACAGCACCAGCCAGAGTTGCTGATAGAGAGATGATAATAAGCTCTGATGATGATGGATCAATAGCCTGTGAAACCATTACCACGATAGGAATCAGAATACCGAAGGTTCCCCATGCAGTACCGGTAGAGAATGACAGGAAGCCTGCAATCACAAAGATTACTGCTGGAAGAATAGCTCCAACAAAGCCGATATCATTCTGAACAATTGAGGAAATGAATTCAGGAGCCTGCAGTAAATCACGGGTTACACCTGAGATAGTCCATGCAAAGGTCAGAATCATGTTTGCAGGAATCATTGCCTGAACACCACGCAGTACACCATCCATGAATTCCTTTAGGGATAGAACCTTTCTTGGAACCAGCATCAGGAAGGATACGAACAGAGCACAGGTTGAAGCTAGTACTAATGCAAGTGATGAATCGGTATTACCAAAGGCACCGCCTAAAGTATGGTAAGCCTCATCCTCACCCCAGTATCCGCCGACATAAAGCATGAACAGGATTGCAAATACAATCAGGGCCAGCATTGGAACAATCATATCCCACATGGTGCCGTCACCTTTGATTTCCATATCAGAGGAGGTATCCTGATTTGAGGTTGGCTTTGGAGGATTCTTTAATGCTGACTGCTCTGCCTTAAGCATAGGTCCGAAATCAACATTGAAGATACATACAAGCACAACCATAAGAATTGACATCAGAGCATAGAAATTCCAAGGAATTGCCGCTACGAAAGCACCGATATCTGATTCAAAGGCCTTGGTTGCCTTAAGGTTGGAACCTACAGCAGCAGCCCAGGATGAAATTGGGGCGATGATACAGATAGGAGCTGCTGTTGCATCAATAATATATGCAAGCTTGGCTCTTGAGATTCTGTATTTGTCTGTAATTGGTCTCATAACAGTACCAACAGTCAGACAGTTGAAATAGTCATCAATGAAAATAAATGCACCAAGTGCTGATGTAGAGAGTAATGCGGAACGTCTGCCCTTGATTTTGGTGGTTGCCCAGTTGCCGTATGCCTTAGATGCACCTGCAAGGTAAATTACATATACCAGAGCACCAAGCAGTGAGCAGAACAGAACAATGTTTAAATCAAATTTGTTTCCCATTACTTTAACAGTAGTCTGAAGGGTATCAATGACAACATTGCCGTCAGTTTTCAGGGTATAGATAAGAGTTCCTGAAAGAATACCCAATAGCAGAGAAGAGAATACTTCTTTTGTAATCAGAGCTAATGCTACTGCGATAACAGGAGGCAGCAGTGAAAGTGCCCCCACATAAACTGGATCCATTTTTACTCCTGTTGGAAATTTTGCACCGCAATTATACATCATTTTGAATTATGTGTCGTTTTTTGAGCATTATTGTCAGTTTACTGCCCATTTTGGTGAGGATAATAAACTGTCCATAATTCTGTCCTAAGATTAGATCTGATAGAATTGCGGCACGAATTACCTATATATAGGTGTTATTGAGTTTTTCAGTTTATTAACTGCTTTTATTATGACTAATATTAAAAAAATAATTTCTGCTACAGCATTAACTTCACTTTTATCCTCAGTACCTGCCGAGGCTACAGTTCTTGGTGAGTATATTGAGTCTGCATATAACTTTGTATGCAATGATGTAAAGTCTATTGTTGATGAACATGACTACGATGTCTACGCTCCTCTGCATGCATGGCACAATCGCTATACCTATGACCATGAGCATACCAGCCGCTATAATGAGGATTCCTTCGGTTTTGGTCTTGGTATCTCCCATACTCTTGATGATGGTGACTGGTCAGGTCTTTATGCCATGGGCTTTGAGGATTCAAACTATCATCTTGAAACCTTCTTTGGATACGGCTATCAGTGGAACTGGACATTTGGCGATGAGAATCAGTGGCGTGCCGGTATCGGCTATACCATGGGCCTAACCCAGCGTCATGAGTACAAATATATTCCTGTTCCTCTGGCACTGCCTTTATTCGGTGTAGGCTACAGAGGTCTGAATCTGCAGGCAGCCTATGTACCTGGAGTACATAATAACGGAAATGTTCTGTTTATCTTCGCAAGATATCAGTTCAGTCTATAGCTTTTGCAGGTGTATAGATATGAGAAAGGCGCTGAAATCAGCGCCTTTTTTCTAACTCTCGGATAAACTTGCACGAGGCTTGGAATCCGGCTGAGATTCTGTCTTGATATCCTCTGCCTCAACCTTTATATCGGTGGATTCTTCCTCGCCCTCTGAAGCATCTTTACTCTTCATCTCTTCCTGTTGCTGCTTTGCCTTTTCCATCTGAGCTTCATTTAATGTCTGCTGAGCCTCAGCTGCAACCTTCATATCCTGACCTGATGGTTCTGCAGGAGCTTTTGCGGCCTTGATGACAATCCTCATTTTCTGGATTGTCTTATCAGGATCGCTTTCCTCTGAGGTATCAATATTTACATGACCACCTACAGCATAGTCCTTTCCGTCAGGACCTTTCTTATATTCGTATACAGGAGCGCTGGCATACTGGCCGCCTGCACTCTGATGAGCTTTTTCATGTGTCTTTACTTCCTGATCTCGTTTCTTAAGCTCGTCAAGCTCAGCCTGTTCCGTGTCAGAAAGCTCATCACCATTTGATTTCTTGTCGTTTTCCTTATCTATCTGTTTCTTATCTTTCTCTTTATCATCCTTATTCTCAGGATCAGTCTTTATTGCTTCATCTGATACAGCTTCATCGTTTTCAGTATCCTCAGTCTTCTCCTGTGGAAGTTCCTGATTTTTAGATACTGATTTAGCTGCTTCCTCAATGCTGATGGTTGAGACCTGCTTATAAGCCATTAGGGCTTTGGAACGATTCTTTGAGAACAGATCGTCGTTGGATGCATCAAGAGGTTTTTCTGATAGGGTAACTACATCGTCCTGAAGAGTGTATTTCTTTTTCTCATCGTCCTCACGGTTACCTACCTGAGACACAGCAGTATTGTGAGCCTGATAAACTCTGTTCTCAGACCCCTCTATGCTATGTAAGTAAATGGTATTAACCAGTGACATAAAAAACACCTCTCCGTATTACATGATTAACGGCAGTGGACTTTATAAACTTGAGGAAATTTTAAAAGATTTGATAAAAAGGAAGGTAGGATCACAAAATAGGGCTCAAAAAGAGCCCTACCTGTTATTAACCGAACATTACAGAAATTGATTCGTCGTTGTTGATACGACGGATTGCTTCTGCAAGCATTGGAGCTAGAGAAACATATCTGAACTTGCCGGTTGACTTTAATTTCTCGGTTGCAGGAATGCTGTTGGTAACAACGATCTCATCGATTACGCTGTTCTTGATGTTCTCATAAGCATTGCCTGACAGAACTGGATGAGTACCATAAGCGATAACCTTGGTTGCACCACGGTCCTTTAGGGCAGCAGCTGCCTTGCATAGGGTACCGCCGGTATCAATGATGTCATCAACGATGATGCACTCTCTGTCCTTAACGTCACCAATCAGGTTCATAACCTCTGAAACGTTTGGCTTTGGACGACGCTTGTCGATGATAGCAATGTCTGCATCATTGAATAGCTTAGCAATAGCACGTGCTCTAACCACACCACCCATATCAGGTGATACGATACATGGCTTGGTAAGACCAAGATTCTTCATATCCTCAACAAAAAGATTTGATGAGTAGCAGTTGTCTACAGGAACATCAAAGAAGCCCTGGATCTGCTCAGCATGAAGATCAACAGTTAAAACTCTGTCTACACCAACTGATGAAAGTAAGTCTGCAACAACCTTAGCAGTGATAGGTACACGCTGTGAACGAACACGACGGTCCTGTCTTGCATAACCAAAGTAAGGAACAACAGCAGTAATACGACCTGCAGATGCACGGCGTAATGCATCGATCATTACAAGAAGTTCCATTAGATTGTCATTGGTAGGTGCACAGGTTGACTGAATGATAAAGGTGTCACATCCACGAATACATTCGTTGATCTGAATGTGAACTTCACCATCAGAGAAAGTATCAACAGTAGCATCAGATAGATTTGTGTATAAACATTTTGCAATTTCATTTGCAAGCTCTGGAGTTGCATTTCCAGAGAAGAGTTTCAAGTCTGACATAGATTATCTCTAAATGTGATAAGTTGAAAGATGTGCATATTATACTCAAAAAAAACCTGTGATTTTAATCACAGGTTAATTTTTTTTCAGCTTAAAAGCCATCTTGTCAGATCTAATACTTTTATTCCTTCAATATCATAGTCTTCGTGTCCGGTATTGGCGATTAATATCTTCGGATACGAGTCTCTTATAGCCATTAATGGTTCAAGTTCTCTCTTAAGAGTCTCCTCTGAGCTGATATTGTCTGAAACCTGAATATATATTTTTTCATTTGCTTTCATGGCAACGAAGTCGATTTCTTTCTGATACAGTTTTCCAACGTACAAATCGTAATTTCGTCTCAAAAGCTCAATTGCAACTATATTCTCGTATGCTCGGCCATAATCCATGTTTCTTGTACCAAGCATTGCATAGCGGAAGCCTAGATCTGACAGATAGTATTTATCAGTGGTCTCAAGATATTTCTTTCCTTTGATGTCATATCTTTTTACTTTATAGAACATAAATCCGCTGCAAAGATATTTACTATAGTTTCCTATCTTAATATGGTTTGTTTCTGCTCCGCTTTGTTTGAATATTGCGTTGATTCTGCTTGCGGAGGTTAAATTTGAAATATTATCCATCAGGTAATCTGTTAAGGAATCAAGCAGTGATACTTCTCTAATTGAGTATTTATCCACAAGATCGCGTTTAATTACCGTATTGTATACATCCTTTATATAGGTGAGCTGATCATCTCTGTCTTTGTAAACATAGGATCCTGCAAGTCCTCCGTTTGAGATATATGAATCAAGGACACGAGGTGTATCGATATCCAAATCATAATACCTGCAGTATTCCGCAAAACTGAATGGATAAACCTGTATTTCTATATATCTTCCAGTAAAAAGGGTGGAGAGATCTGAACTTAAAAGGAATGCATTCGAG